>CAZOKS010000011.1:0-26475 GCA_964580745.1 uncultured Methanosarcinales archaeon
ATGGACCGGCAAATTGTTCGAGACCTCCCTCATAGACAAACTGCAAAAACGCTTGAATGATTTTGAAGAGAACAACAAGTTATTTCCTCCAATAAAAAGGATTTTAGAGGATTCAGCATTAAAGAGTTTCTTAGAGCGGATATGCGAAGAGAAAGATGCTCCCCCTTTTTACAAAGACCTCCACCAGATAGCTAAGACCTATAAAATAGAACTGAAACCAATAGACGCTGTTATCAAAGGACTCAAAGAGGAGGGCTTTTATGCTTCAAGAACCCATTTTCTCAACACAGCAATAAAAACAGACGCACCGACCAAAGAAATAATCAAAACCATGAAAAAGAAATAAGATTAAGAGAATAAAACCTGTTTAGCAGAATTAACCAATACTTCTTCTAACATCAGTTATGTTTACTGATTGCACACCTTCCAAAGCCTCTACATCCTTCTCTATTAAATCCATCTTTCCGCCCTCTTCAGGCATGACAAATGTAGCAATAAGAGCTTTTATGCCAAATGCAACTGGCTCTTGCTGGCTCTTATAGGCACCTTTCCCCACATGTTCCTCTATAATTGCTTTAACCATATCATCTATCTTCTCCAAATCAACATCGGGAGAAGCCTGCATAATCTTCATAGTAACAACAACATCTGCCATATTAACCATCTCCAAAGATAAGAAAATCTATTAATTTGGTCCCTCAAAACCGCACTCGGGGCATTTATATCTAACTCCCCTTTTTCTACAATCCACACATCTCACAATCTCTATCTTACCGCAGTTTGGGCAAAGAAATTTAACACTGCCTTTGAGATTGCTGATATCTTTTTTGCAAGATGAACAATATATAGCCATTCTTAAAACCTCCTTGCACCTTCTTATGCTTTCTTATATCTAGCCACAGAATCTATCAAATCAACATGACCTAAAAACAAAGCCCTGCAGCAATACCTTTCCAAACCAAGCTCATCCAGAACATCCTTTGGTTTCTCTCCTTTGGCAACCCTTTCTTTATACTCTTCCCATAAATGAGCTACCGGTTTGCCACAACTAAAACATCTTATTGGAATAATCATAGTATCACCTTACCTGTAGGACTTCTGTCTCTTTGCCCTTGCTTTACTCCTATTTGGCTTGTTTACCTCTTTTCGTCTATCATCAGCCACCAACAAAGTTCTGTCATATTCCTCTAACGCTGCCTTAAGCCCTTTATCATTAGAGAAATATTCTACCAAGCCCCTGCCAATTGCTAATCTGATAGCCTGGGCCTGTCCAGAAACGCCTCCGCCAAACACATTAACATCCACATCTATTTTAGAAGCATTCTTCCCTGCAATTATCAAAGGCTCCTCAATCATCATCCTATACATTTCCGGGTTATACTGCTCCAAAGGTTTGTGATTAATAAAAACCTGACCCTTACCAGGTTTCAGAGTGGCACGCGCCACAGCCCTTTTTCTCTTACCTGAAGTATGAACAACTTTATCGCTCATTGTATACCACCTAAAAGCCTCGATATCTCTCCCAACCTGACATAATTAGATGTGGGAAGATTGGTTATCTCTGCCCCTTCAACCTTTTGAAAGTCCTTGCCCTCAAAGGTTTTTGGAACATCAGAATAACACCTTATTCTTGCGAGAGCTTCTTTGCCTCTCTTTTTCTTGTAAGGAATCATTCCTCTCAACATTCTCTTAAACAACCTGCCAGGAACCTTTGGATAAAAAGGACCTCTCGTAGGATGGCCCATCTTAAAACGCTGCCTAAACTTCTCAAGAACATTCTTTTTCTTCCCAGTAATACAAACATAACGGGCATTAACCACAATTACCTGATTGCCCATCATAGCTTCCTTGGCAATCCTTGTGGCCAATCTTCCAAAAATCATATCCTTAGCATCAAAAATTATCACCATCATCACCCAATGATTTTAACCCCTTTACCTTTTGGATTATTGTCTAAGAGCTCCTCAATGGCCATTGCCTTTGAGTTGGCATCCTTTATCTTCTTCTTAGCCATCTCAGAAAAATCCCATGCAGCAACAGTAACTTTCTTGTCCAAGTTTCCTGAAGACAATACCTTACCAGGCACAACTATCATATCATTCTCCTTTGAAAACCTATTGATTCGTGAAAGATTGACAACTCTCCTATCCCTTGTAGAAGCCTCCAAATCTTCTGCAATTCTCTTCCAGATAGGAGCCTTCTGTTTAGCAGAGAGCTCTTTCAACCTTGAAATAAGTTCACGCAAATGATTATTGGTCGGTCCTGTTCTTTTCATCATCATCAACCTCTGATATCATCAGTATCAATGCGGGGGAAGGGTTTCGAACCCTCGCAGGCACTAAGCCACACGGCCCTCAACCGTGCCCGTTTGACCACTCCGGCACCCCCGCAATTGTTTATAGACTCTTCTCAAAGTCCTTTCCTAATCCCTCCAAGTAATTTAATGCAGCCTTAAGGATTTCCTTCAAGGGCAATTGACCCCAGGATTCTATCCACAACAAAAAGTCCTTTTTACTGCCCTTAACCTTAATACCTTCACAAACATTTGAACAAGCCTTGCACAAATCGCACTCCTCCAGTTTGGACTTATTTATGCTTAATTCCCCTTTGCTTAAGGAAAAAACATCTTTGGGGCATGCCGCTTTAACCTCATCTGGATTAGGACAATCCACAATCTCTATTTCAGGATATCCTTGATAATAAACATGAGCAGGAGACCATTTTGAATGCTGCTTGCCTCTGCCAAGTTGAGCAATAGCCTCAAAAGCTATCTCTTGGTTCCCCAAGAGCTTTACAATAGGCATTTTGGGATAAACAGGCTTTACCTTAGGGTCTGAAATCTTCAAATCCTCTGCATATATTGTGCAAGGTCCCATTTTGCTAAGTTTTATCTTAACTTGACACTTAGCACATCCTTCTCCCTTGCAACTACATTCTGAAGGAAGTTCGTATGTTTCCAGATCAGTCGTCAAAGGAATAAGACCTAACCTGTGAGCAAGGATCTCATCGTAAAGAGCTGAAGAGTTCTTTTGAAGCTCTATGTCTTCAATGGCAAGGGTAGGCACATAAGCCAAGATTGCCCTCCTCAACGCATTAATAAAAGCAGGAGAACTATCTTTCACAAGGAACTTTTGTTTCAAACCATCTTGTGATGTTGAGATTCTCTTAACCTCCATTTAAACCCGCCTCCCTCTTCGGCCACCTTTCTTCCTGCAGCCATCGTGTGGTACAGGTGTAACATCCTCAATAACCCCAATTCTCAATCCAACACGGGACAGCGCCCTAATCGCTGCTTGAGCACCTGCTCCAGGCGACATTGGGCCGTTATGGCCTCCTTTTGCTCTAACCCTTATATGGACGCCTTGGATACCCTTCTCCATCGCTGCCTGTCCAGCCCTTTTAGCAGCTATAAGCCCAGCAGTTGGAGAGGATTCAAGCCTATGGGCCTTAACTACCTGCCCACCAGAGCATTGAGCAATCGTTTCACTACCCGAGATATCAGTTATATGGATTATAGTATCATTATGTGAAGCAAAAATATAAGCAATACCCCATCTCAAACCAGAATCATTCCTCTTGGATGCGCTCATTCTTCATCACCTGTTTTCTTAACATCTTCATCTTCTGGCTTCTTTTCCTCCTGCCCAGACTTTTTCTCATTCTTATCTGTTTTCTCTTCTTTACTCGGTTCATCTTTCTCTTTCGAAGAGGATTTGGCTGATTTTTCTTTTGATTTCTCTTTCTGAGAAGATTTATCCTTCTTCTTGTCTGGCTCTTCATTTCCCTCTTTTGGTGCCACAGGAGTAGGAGCTCTACCTCCTTGGTTAAGTTTAACTCTTTCAGGATGGTCTTCATCCTTAAAAGGAGAAGAACCAACGAAATCAATCGAGTTTTCCTCAGAAACCTTTACTAAATATGAAGGAGAGGTTTGTTTTCTGCCATTTACGCTTATATGACCATGAACAATAAGCTGTCTGCTTTGCCTCATTGTTCTGCTCAGGCCTTTCCTAACAACCATCGTCTGAAGTCGCCTTTCCAGAACATCCTTTGGTTGAATATTAAGAACATCATTTACCTGCGCATCCGCTGACAACAAACCATACTTCTGGAGCCTGCTAATCAGCCTCTTTCGCTGAATATCTTCCGTATCAGTCCTTGCACCAATCAACTTGGCCTGGTCAGCAGCCTTCTTGACAAAACTCTTGATTTTCCAGATCTCTTTGTGATTTTTCAAACCATATTCTCTAAGAAGACCTCTTTCGCTTTCTATTCGCTCTTTTTGCCAAGGATGGACTGGTGTATTGTATGCCTTTCTTTGTCTTTTAGGATCGCCCATTTGTCACACCTTACTTCTTTTTCTTCCTAACGCCGGTTGCTTTTCCTTTATTCCGCCTAAAATTAGACTTGGTTCTCTGTCCTCTAACAGGAAGTCTTTTCGGATATCTGAAACCCTTATAACTTTTAATCCTCATATGCCTCTTCTTAATTTGCTCTACATGAATCTTGATATCTGGCCCGATGACATGGGTATCTTCGCCACTCTCATAATCCTTTTGATTGTTCAATAAATAAGCAGGAATATTTGCTTCCTTGGGGTTTCTAACAGCCGCATCCAGCTTCTTTACTTGTTCCTCGGTAAGCAAGCCCATTTTAGTTGTCTTATCAATACCCAAAGAATTGCAGATTGCAGACGCCAGAGACACTCCAATACCTTTTATCTTAGATAAGCCATAAGACACCTGCTTCTCACCAAGTATATCTGTATTCCCGACACGAACAATATACTTCATTTTCGGCTTTCCTGAATCTTCATTATCATTTGACATTATGCAAGCACCCTAAAGATTATTTGCGCAAAAGCTCGAGAAAAGTAGAACAGAATCTCGCTCTATTCCACGCCTCAGAGAGACTCGAGCTGATAGAATGGGAAATGCCGAGGCCTATTTAAATGTATCGGTTAGAAAAAGATAAAAAAGAAAAATGAGAAAAAGGTTAATTAACCTGTCGTGCCAACCATATATTCCTTTCCCTCGTCATCTACATGTATCAACTCAAAGTCGGGAGAAACTTTAATAGCCATCGTATGATATGCTCCCTCTGATTTATACTTAAATTCATACTCAATCCCATCAAAATTCAAAATATCGCTATAAACACTGCAATCTTTTCCCTCGGAAATTGCCTGCTCTAACTTCTGTTTAATATAATCATAACTCCCGCTAGCTTCTTCAGACGATTCAAAAGATTCTGACTTACCGTCATACTTATTTAACTTAGTGACTAGCTCTCTACAATCGCTTACAGTAGCCAAACTTCCTGTCTGCTTGTCATATCTATCTTCAATACGTGTTGTGCTGCTGTTAAAGATAAGCACAATTACTACAAGAACTACCAAAGCAATCGCGCCAACTACCACCATATTCAAGGATAAACCCTGAGAACCTCTTCTTTTAATCATTTTTAAACCACCTCTCTTTAAACTATTAAAAATCATATAAAACAAAATAAAAAACAAATTAAATCTTCGCATTGCCGTTATCGGTCGCTAAACTAGCAATCTCCTGCATTTTACCTTTCCCCTTCACAAAAATTCCAAAGTCATAACTTATGGGCTCAATCGGTTTGAAGCCCATTGACAATGCATCCAATAACAACAAATCAGCACCTGTTTTTGGCCTGAATAATCCTGCTTCTGAAGGCGAATTAAGTTCCGCATTTAAGAGGTCCATCGCCTTCATCGAAGCCAAATACCCATCTTTTCCTGTAGTGAAAATCATATCAATCGGCACATTTGAAGGATCTGAATAGAGTTTGTATAACTCCTTAAGCAGATTTTGTGCAAACTGATACGAATTGCAGGAAAGCAACACCAGGTCAAACTTAGCCTTTGAAGAAATGGGTGAATCCTGCCAAGCCTTATGGATTGATTTAGCCAACTCCTTATAAGATAGGAATGATTCCCCATCATACAAAGAAAAAGGAGTCCCGTGTGTTGCGACTATTATAGTATTAATCCCACTGGCCCTTTCAATCTGATTTAGGAAACCCATTTTATCAGATACGTAAGCGTAATGGGCACTGTACCCTCCAGACGCTTCCGAATCCACAAAGAAATCATCAAAACTTCTTGTATTTGGGTAGAGATCCTGTGGAGCATGCCTATAAACAATCATGCGCGGAGGAATGAGCCCTTTCTTGATTACCTTCATGTCCTTAAAATTACGTATTAAGGATATTTTATCTTTGAGAACAGATGCAACGATTGTGTTTGGTGAAGAAACATATTCCTCCATCGCGCTTGCTACCAAAGCAATTGCATTGCTCAACAAAACATCCTCATGCCTCACTTGTTGTAAGAGGTCTTCAAGGAGGGATTCGTCAAGAACTGGCGCTCTTACCATTTCGTTAAACCTATATGCATTAAAGAGCCCCAAGAATCTTCTTGAAACATGAGACGCCAGCTCATTAATAAGCGGGTCTCTCCAAACACCATCAGTGTCCACATACTGCTGAATCCCTTTGTCTCCAAAGAAATGCTCTACAGTACAAGCAGAACCAAGATACTTGGTTTGGTAGAACAGATCAGATATGTAATCTGTATACAAAACTTTTTTCTTTAAAAAGAAATCTACCCACAAATCATCCATATCTTCGCAGTTCCACTTATCGTGGCTGATTTTCACTGGAGCCATTATGTATTTGTTAATTACATATTCATACAGTTTATCTTCCCATACATCCCTTACTGGCGAATCTGTATTAAAGAACACATACTTCCTCAAAGTTTTCAGAGGAAGTTGTCCTGTAATTACTAAATGAAGATATTCCTGAGAAGTGGCGTCGAAAAAAGTAACTGTATTATCTAACGCAGTTTCCATCTCTTCACCATTATAAAAGCGGATTGCATTTGGGACGGCATGAGTGACTTCCCAAAAAAATTCAGCCACATGCTGAAAAAAGATAGCCGAATAACGGAAAAGGTTTGAAGTGCCTTTTGTAACTTTCATAAGCCAGCTGTTATAATCAAACACGCTAGCCTTTGATTCTCCTACGGATGCCAAGACATACAAAAATCGAGCCAGGTTTGGGGAAACCACACCATCTCTTACCATGCTAAAATGTTCCTTTGTTAAGGGATAGCGGATAACATCACCCAAGTCAAACACATAATTCTCATCGATATTTTCCTCGTAAAGGTCAATAAGCTCAAAGTAGGAAAAGAAAGCCAAAGGAAAGAAATCCGCGCCTGGAGACCACCTTGAATCAACCAAGGAGCCTAAGCTAATCTTATAGTCGCGATATCTTTGTGTAAAGGCACCCAAAAAGATTTTAAGGTCTTCATAAGTGCTAAAAGATGACAAATCGTAATCTTCCCTCAAATGGGTCATTTTGAGTAAAGCAGGATGTACTCTTCCTTCATAATTTCCATATGTATAATCCACAGCAAAAAGACCTGCTACAACATCAAGACTGCTTTCTAATAGTGAAAAAGTATCTTCTATTGGCTTGTATAGTGAATTTTCTGAGATAAATTCTGGGACTAATACATACCTCATAAGAGCATATTGAAGCTCAATCTTGCCCAATTCATCAAAATGATAGTCTTCTTTCTTCAACACACTCTTAGCGAATTCTAAAGAACTCTCAATTATACGCGTAAACTCAGCCAAATGGGCTTTTCCGCTTGAAGGTGGAACACTTTGAACAATAGTAAGATACAATGGACAACTTGCTTCTGTAAGATACCCTGAACTAATTAAGTTTCCCAAAATATCCTTGTGATCCAAACCGTTCTTATAAATAAGTTCCATGCACATGGGAGATGGAGGATCATTTCTAAAATACTGATTGCGCTCGTTAAATTCCAAAGGCTCAAAGTTTACTCCTATCTCCGCAAAGTAACCCGACGCGAAAACAGTTATCTCTGGATCCACAGCTCGTAGAATGGGCAACACTCCAGACTTTTCAAAATACAACGCAATTTGTGAAGCAATTTTCTCATCCCCTGCTGCAGGATATTCTCCTCTCAACAGGTTGAACAACCTAATTCCCGGAACTACTCTCTCTTTAACAAACCCTTCTATCTCAAATAACTCTAAAGAGCCCACATCTTTCAAAGTAACATAATGCCAGGGGTCTTCTTTTATTCTTTTCCATTCTTCCTCAGAGATATCAACTAACCCATTATAGCCTTGAGGCAAATTTGGCTCTCCACAAATAAATTTAGCCATTTGTTCATCAGACAATTCTGAATTACTTAATAATCCAAAAGTATCCTCGCTAAACTTATAATAAGCCACAAGAGGGCATTGCTGAACTAAGTTTTCCCTCCCACTAAAATACCTTTTATAATTCTCATAATCAACAAAAGGGTAGTTTTCTATGAATCCCTTCATCTCGGATATGTCTCCTGAAGGATACAAATACTCATTCAATCCCATTTCCTCAATTATTGAGAGAGGAATATTTTCATCCAGATATCGGAAATATTCAGATAACGAATCAAAACCCATCTTGTTAAAGGTCATTTTGATATTATCCGTCCCTCTATAAAAACTTGTTTGGAATTTAGAGGCAAAGTAAGGAAAGTTTGATAAAAAACATTCGACGCCGCATTTATCTCCAAAAGCATTAATGAAATTAGAAATTGCGCCCTTAGCTACCTTTCCCCTAACGGCATAATCCTTCATTAAATCTAATAATCTATAGGTACGCTCCAGAGTCCAGCTGCTTCCAAACTGAGAAGCAACATAGTTAACAATCCCATAATCAGCATTAAGGTTGTGATTTATGAGCTCTTTCAAATCCCTATTATCTTTATTAGTGTACTTTCTTAAGAAGTAATAGAAATCATCAGACAGGAACAGAGAAGGTGCAGCAAAGATATATTGGAAATCCAACTCCTCTGCTCTAAAGATATCTTTATTCTTCCCAATCTTATCCAAGACCGCAGAGAACTTGCCAGGATTTGTTGCTATTGGTAACAGAATCTCTTCAGTCTCAGGATCGAGAGCGGCAAGTCTTTCTGCGACTTTAAGTTCTGTCTTTTCTTGCTCATACCTATATTCAAGCTTTTGCTTAAACAGATAACCCAGCTCAGAAAGCTGTTCTGATAGATACTTAATATCTGCATCATAAGTATTTTCCTTGCCTTCAACCTCAACAGGTAAACACGTATCAAAATCCTTCAGCACTTCAAAAACAGAATAATCATATTCCCCTGTTACCTCAGCAAAAAACTCATAAAGATTTTCAGGTTCATCTCCTTCATGAGCACAATAACCATGAGTTCCAAAAGTCGTGAATTTTTGTTTCATTTTCTCAGTGTTTTCAAAGAAAGTTTCAACATCGCTCTGTATTGAATCCAGTACACCTTTCCCTGAATTCATCGCATAATCCATATTAAACAAGGAAAACATTGAAGCCAAAGTAACAAGAGCCAAAGAATTGTTGACTCTATAGTTAGAAACATCATACTTGGAGAAACCGCTTGAGTCTTTAATGCCATCCCTAGTGCCCAAATAAACTTCTCTGATAAATTGACTCCCACTCATACCCGAGTTTGCCTCGGTTTGATTATTTATATAGCGAGACAAATTTGAATCAATATAATAACTATATCCCCCACTTTCAGGAGAGGATGTATTAAGAGGGCGTATTATTAAAACATCAGTCCCTTTTATCTCAGGGTCAGTATCCTTAAGGTATAAATAATCTAAGAAACTTTCAACAAGAACTATTTTGATAGGCAAATCATGTGTTGCAGAAAAATCAGCAAGCACATCAACATCGTAATGTTCGGCCAAACTAGACCTAATAAAGAAATCCCCTTCCTTAAAGAAGAACTCTTCATCTCCAGCTCCAGCACTCTTAGCAAAAGCATTTCCAGCTACGAAAAACAGCATTAAAACCAAACCGAACATCAACACCCTTTTTTTATCCATTTTAAATCCTCCATAAACATCGCATCATAAACCTCATTAAACTAAAAACAAAAACCCATGCATTGGTTTCTTACTTATTTTTTAATCTATGACTATTTAAACTTTTCTTTTTTGGCTTCTAGTATGCTTAAAAGTATACTGGCAAGTTCTGGCGATGGGTTGGAATACTTCCAATAATTTTATAAAAGATAAGCCGTTCCCCATTACAAACGGAATGTGGGGAGTAGCTTCCCTGAACCGATACAATTAAGAAACAAAACAAAAAAGGAGGCTAAAAATGGCGCTTTACAAGTATATTAGAGAGAATTGGAAGAAACCAAAAGAAACCATAAAAGAGCTGATGAAAGCGCGGATTTCTGAGTGGTCAAGAGGGCCAACCCTGCAAAGGATTAAAAGGCCTACAAGATTAGATAGAGCAAGGTCTTTGGGTTATAGAGCTAAAAAAGGCTTTATTCTTGTCCGTTACCGCATAAAAAGAGGAGGAAAAACAAGACCAAGGCTTGTTGGTGGCAGACGCTCAAAAAACATGAGAAGAAATCTTGTCAAGAACAAGAACTTCCAACAGATGGCTGAAGAAAGGACCCAAAGGAAATTTCCAAACCTAGAGGTACTAAACAGCTACCCAGTCGGAAAGGACAAAACACACTATTACTTTGAGATTATTCTTGTTGACCCTGAAGCACCTGAAATAAAAAGGGATAAAAATATCAACTGGATAACTCAGAAGCAGCACAGAAACAGAGTATTCCGAGGAAAGACCAGCGCAGGCAGAAAGTCGAGGGGCTTAAGAAAGAAAGGGAAAGGAGTAGAAAAAGCACGCCCCTCCAAAAGAAGCAACAAGAATAGACTAAATTAAACAAAAACTTTCATTTTTTATTTCTTATTAGATGTTATAGAGAATTCTTTGACACTTATCAAGCCATTGAACGTATTATCTAAGCCAGAGAGAGAAGAACTAATCATTCATATCAAAACGATAAACTACACCATAATCCCCTTCATTCCCGCTCCTAAAAATCTCTTCAAAATAATCGCATTCTGAAAAGAAAGCATCCGACACCCTTGTCTTTTCATCATACCCTTCTGGAAAAGAAACAAAATAACCCCGGTCTTCAGTTATGTTGAAAGAACGAAAGGCCTCTCTTGAGCAGTTCAGCAAGATTTTTGAGTAATTTCGAGGCTTCGCAGGAATCACACTTCTATTTGAGTAGTAGTTGAGCATAGGGTAATGAGTTAAAGCATAGATGGGCTCATCATCATCCATTTCTGACAACCATTTTGAAACTTCAATAAAATCCACGGGATAGTTATTCTCTAGTCCATAATAATTTGAATTTAAGAGAACAATTGATTGAAAGGCGTAGAAGCAGGCCACAAAAATTACAAAAAGCAAGTAAAATAACCTTCTCTTTGGCTCAACCTTTGAAGACGTTTTCTCAATAAAAAGAAAAGGAAAATAAAAATATCCCGCGGAAGAAAGCACAATGAAAACGAAAAATAAAGGAAAAGAATAACGCATCTCTTTATGCGCCATGGAAGATAGAGCTAAAAACATCAGGACCGACCACAGAAAAGAAGCCAAAACAAAGGGTCTTGATTTATAAAGAGCGGGCTTTTGAGAAGAATTAAGCGCTTTTTTGCTTGATTTTCTAATTCTTTTATAAATAGAAAATACCAAAAAAGAAGCAAGCAAAAAAAGCCCTATTATCCAGGTCAACTCACTAAAATAATCAAGGTTATCAAAATAGAAAAAAAGAGGACTGGAAGGACTATGGCTAACAACTTCTCTTCCTTTCAAAAAAGCATAAAAAGGATTGCCGAAAGAAAAGAAATTCCAGATTAGATAAGGCAATATAAACAAAGTTCCAAAAACAAGATACCGAAAATAGGTTTGAAACGCCGCTTTCTTAAATACAAGGTAAACAAAAAAGAAGATTACCCCTAAAATGTATGTAAATTTCGTGAGAATCGATAACACAAGAAAAAGCAAAGCAAGGATGATAAAGAAATTCTTCCTCTTTTTCATTCCTCGGAAATCAAAAGAACAATCAAGAAAATAGACCGCGAAAACAAAGAAAGAAAGAGCAACATTGTCAGTCAAAATCCCTTTGGCTTCTAAAAGCAGGGTAGGAGAAAAGCAGAAGACAAGGAAACCAATGAAAGCTACATATGAATTAAACTTCCTTTTAAGCAACAAGAAAAGGGGTATCGCACCCAAAACCGACAAAAATCCCACACCTATCTGAGCCATATAGGGACTGTGCCAGAACAGGTTAAGAAAAGCAATAAATAAAGGCAAGAATGGAGGACGAAAATCCAACTCATAACCTCCTTCTGCATTTCCCAGAATAATCTCAGCATTCTGAAGATAAACACAAGGATCCCAATAGTGCACCTCTGTAAGAGGAAAGGTCCTAAGAAAAAAGCTGAATCCCATCAGCAGAATCAAAAGTATCGCCAAGGTGGTTTTTCCATTCATTTAAAATATAAAACAAGCAATCTTTTTTATAATTTGTCTCCTATTTTCAATTCAAATTCAAAAAATATAAATATTCGGCAACACTTCCTTTTAAAAAGAAGAGTAGAATAATCATGAAGAACTATGAATCAAGACAAGGTTTACACAACATTTCAGGAATTATGAGCACTACAATAAACTCGGATTTATTTTAATACAACCGAGAAATACCAACAACTTTTGGAGGGAATACAAATGGCAGACAACTCAGTTTTTGTAGGAAACAAGAACTTTATGAATTATGTGACGGCTGTAGTAATGCAGTTTACCACAAAGGAAGCAAAAGAAGTTACCATAAAAGCAAGAGGAAAGTTCATCTCGAGAGCAGTAGATGTAGCTGAAGTGGCCACTAAGAGATTCCTGGACAACCAAGCCGAAGTAAAGGGCATTAAGATTGATTCTGAAGAATTTCAGAACGATGAAGGCAAGGATGTCAGAGTATCAACAATAGAGATTACCCTTGCTAAGAAAGAAGAATAAAACATTTGACATTTTTATGTTTAGGCATTATAGAGAAGATGCTCAGATAGCATTTTCTCTTATTTATTTTCTAATTCTTTTCAACAATCCTGCAGAATTTACATAGCTTAGTGGTTGTAGGGAAGCCGCATTTCTCGCATTCCTCCACTTCATATTGCTCTTCATTAGGGAAGTGCTTCTTTAATTTATTAAGATTTTTCAGAAAAGAAATCTTTTTTGATTTGCGGTCTAAAAGCACAGGGATTCTCTTTTTCATTTCTATCTGAGCATTATTCTTTGAATACGGACACTTTTCTTTAGAAAAAGGCAACTTGTTTATTAAGCAGAATATAGCTGTCTCCTTCTCACTAAGATAATACAGGGGCTTTATCCTGCCCACCAACCTTTTCTTACTATTAGAAGGAGTTATTTTACCAGATCTCACAAAATAATCAAGATTGCCATTTATGAGATTATGCAAAGCAAAGAATAACTCATCATCAATATTGTGCCCAGTCAATACGAAATCAAACCCATTGTCAAAAGCAAACTTGTTCAGAAGGTATCGTTTGAGAACACCGCAATCAGAGCAAACCTTTTTAGAAGATTTGCTAATCTCATCTACTGAGATTCCATACTCCTTAGCAATCTTAACAACATTTAAATTAACATCCAATTCCTTGCATAACTGCCTGCAAAGCACTAAATTCTCTTCAGAAAACCCAGATATCCCCAAATCAATAAAAACAGCCTCAATCTTACCAAAAGAAAACCCAATCTCCCCTTTCTCAACTAACTTAACTAAGGAATAAAGTAAAGAGGAGGAATCCTTGCCTCCGCTCAAAGCAACCAGAAGTTTCTTATCCTTGAACAAGGGATTATTCATTACCTTCTTAACCTTATTATTGAAATAAACAGTAAAATGTTCCTCACAAAACCTCAACTCTTTGTATATTGCCTTTTTCCCACACAATCTGCATCTCATCTTCATCAATCCTAAAAAATGAGCCCAAGGGGATTCGAACCCCTGTCAATCGGTCCGAAGCCGACCGCACTATCCGGACTATGCTATGGGCCCTGCTAGAAGTGCAAAATCAAAATATTAAAAGGTTTCTGAACTGAGCCATGGAAAGAAAGAAGAAAGATTTAAAATAAATAAACGCAAACTCAACAAGGGGGCTTTGTTATATGGGCAATACAAAGGAAGATAAACAGAAGGACGGAATTTTTAGGGCAGACCTCACTCCTGCTATGAAACAATATCTCGAGGTAAAGAAACAATACCCTGACTGTATTGTTCTATTCAGAATGGGAGATTTCTACGAAACCTTTTATGACGATGCTAAAACAGCATCGCGGGTTTTAGACATTACCCTTACTTCTCGAGGGAAAGGCAGTAAAAAAGCTCCTTTAGCAGGGATTCCCCATCATTCTATAAACACCTATCTCAAAAAAATCCTCTCAAAAGGATATAAGGCCGTTATAGTAGAACAAATAGAGGACCCAAGAAAGGTTAAAGGAAGAATAGTAAAAAGGGATGTGGTAAGAGTAATAACCCCAGGAACAGTTTTAGAAGATGATGTCTTAGAGGAGAATAGCAACAACTATATAATAAGCTTCTTTGAGCAGGAGAATGTTTTTGGGGTTGCAATCTGCGATATCTCAACAGGCGAATTCCTGTGTGCAAAAACCCCAAGCAAAGAGGATTTTCTCTCCCTTATCAAGAGGTATCCTCCCAAGGAATGTGTTGTTCCAGAAAGCTTTGCAGTAAACAAAGAGATGATAGAAATACTTGAGAACGATAACATCTTCATTTCATACATAGACAATTATAAGTTCTCATATGAAACCAACTTAGAGAAACTCAAATCACATTTGGATGTAGGAACCTTAAAAGGCTATGGGATTGAAAATAAGCTTATAATTAAGAGTGCCGGAGCCCTCCTCGATTACCTGGAAAGAACCCAAAAAAGTCAGCTTCAGAACATAAAGAAGATAGAGAAATTGGATTTTTCCAAATACATAAATCTTGATGCCACCACTATAAGAAACCTTGAGATAACAGAAAACCTTTATGACAACTCAAAGAAATACACTTTATTGGAGGTATTAGACAAAACAAACACTGCTATGGGCAGCAGGTTGTTCAAGAAGATGATTTTAAATCCTTTGAGAAATAGAAATCAAATAAACGAGAGATTGGATAGCATCGAGATACTTTCCAAAGACAAGATATTATGCGATGAGATTGCTCAAATGCTGAAAGAGTGTGCTGATATCGAGAGAATATCAAGCCGCCTGTCCTATAACACCGCTAGTCCAAGGGATCTAGTAGCATTGAGAGAAACCTTAAAGAGAATTCCTTCTATAAAAGAAAAAATCTCCAACATGAACAGCCCCTTACTCAAAAGAATCAAAGAGATTCCTGAGTTAAAAGATACTGTAAACTACTTAAATAGTGCTATTTCAGAGAACCCTTCCTTAAAGGTTGGAGACGGCAATGTCATAAAAAAAGGTTTCAACAAAGAGCTGGATGAATTAAGAGATACGAAGAATCACAGTAAAAAGTATATAAGAGAGATAGAAGAAAGGGAGATTAAAAGAACAGGCATACAAAGTCTAAAGATTAACTACAACAAGGTGCTTGGTTACTATATTCAAACTGGAAAAACACAGAAGGATAAGATTCCCGAAGACTACATAATAAAACAAACCCTTGTGTCAGGAAATAGGTACATTACCAAAGAATTGAAAGAGCTTGAAAACAAGATATTCAGCGCAGAGGAAAGAATAAGTGAATTAGAAGGAGAGCTTCTTAATCAGGTTTTTCAGACCTTAAAGAAGAATATAAAGGACATTCAGAATATTGCATTAAATCTAAGCCTTTTAGACTGTTTGGTTTCCTCAGCCATAACTGCTATTGAGAACGAGTATACCAGACCAGAAATAAGAGAAGAAAACGACACCATCATCATAGAAGAAGGCAGACATCCAGTTGTTGAAAGATTTACTGACGAGTTTATCCCAAACAGCGTACGAATAAAACCACATGAACTCATCATTCTAACTGGACCCAACATGGCTGGCAAATCCACCTTTATGCGGCAGGTCGCAATAATTACATTAATGGCGCATGTAGGACTTTTTGTGCCTGCAAGAAAAGCCATCATAAGCAATGTAGACAAGATATTTACCAGAGTAGGAGCATATGACATCCTAAGCAAGGGACAAAGCACTTTCATGGTCGAAATGGCTGAAGCCGCCAACATATTAAACAATGCTACCCCAAACTCTTTGGTGCTTATAGATGAACTTGGACGAGGAACCTCTACATTTGATGGCGTAAGTCTTGCATGGTCAATAGCAGAATTCATCTATAAAAAAATCAAGGCAAAGACAATGTTTGCCACCCATTACCATATTCTGAACAAGCTTGCGGATGAATATGACAATATTTCAAACTTCAATATCCTTGTGAAAGAAACAGAAGAAGGAATTATCTTTCTTAGAAAGGTGGTAAAAGGAGGAACTGATAAAAGCTATGGCATCCATGTTGCCAAGCTTGCTGGAATCCCTAACGAAGTGGTAGAAAGAGCAAGGGAAATGCAGAAGAAGTTTGCAGAAGAGGATGTTATGCTCAAAAGCGCCAAAGCAAAGAAAGAAGAAAAACAAGTCTCCTTATTTAATTGGGAGAAATAAACAAAACAAGATTGGTTAAAATGGGAAGAATCAAAAAGCTCACAAAAGATTTGGTAACAAAGATAGCAGCAGGCGAAGTAATAGAGAGACCTGCTTCAGTAGTGAAAGAGCTCGTGGAAAACTCAATAGATGCTGAAGCAGATGAAATTAAAGTCTTTGTTAAGAATGCCGGCAAGGAGGAAATCAAGGTTAGCGACAACGGATTTGGAATGGATAAAGAAGACCTAAAGATGAGCATCCTAAGGCATACTACTAGTAAGATCAAGAGCGAAGAAGACCTTTATGCGATAAAAACAATGGGCTTCAGAGGAGAAGCATTGGCATCAATCGCTTCTGTATCAAAACTAACCATTATAACAAGAAGCAAAGAAAATGATATTGGTCTAAAATACTCTATCTCTTCAGAGAAAGGGATACAAGAAACAGCCTGCCCTAAAGGGACTACAATAATCGTGAAAGATTTGTTCTATAATATCCCTGCCAGAAAGAAATACCTAAAGTCAGAGGCCACAGAATTCAAACACATCTCAGACATCATGATTAAATTCGCGTTGGCTTATCAAAATATATCTTTCAAGTTATACAAAAACAAAAGCCTTGTATTCCAAGCACCAAAAGGGATAGATATGCTCTCTAGGATAAGCTACATTTACGATGACCATATCGCTAAAAATCTTCTGCCCCTTGACTTTGAAAACGAATTCCTCAAAATCAAAGGATATATAGGAAAACCCACAGCTGCAAGAGAAAGCTCTGAGTATCAGACAGTATTCATAAACAACAGGTTTGTCAGGTCTAAGCTTATAATAGATGCTGCAATGGAGGCCTATAAGGCAATGCTTTTTCTTAGGAGAAAACCAGTGTTCATCCTGAAACTCTACCTTGACCCAAGAAGAATTGACATTAATGTACATCCAAGCAAATTAGAAGTCAAGTTTGACAATGAGCAGCTGATATACTTTTCAGTTCATGAAGCAGTAAAGAGATCCCTGGAAAAGAGCAACCTCATCGAAAAGAAGAGCACAAAAGCGTTTGATAAGAGATTCTTTAATAGGTTTAAGGCAAGAGAGAATAAAGCTAAATATTCTATTATGAAGGAACATAACCGCTCCTTAAGCTATTCTATTGAGGAAAAAGAAACTGATAAACTGCCAAAATCAGAACCCTCCCGGCCTATATTAGATGAAAGGAATAAAAAAAGTTATAGGGTCTTGGGACAAATCCACAGGACCTATATTGTAGCCGAATCAGAAGAAGGTTTGATGTTGGTGGACCAGCATGCCGCTCATGAGAGGATAAACTATGAAAAGGTAAGCAAAGAATTCCATAATTTAAGGGTTGATTCCCAAGAGCTTATCAAGCCCTTCATGATACGACTAAGTAGCAAATACAAAGAGCTAATCAAGGATAAGCAACCATACCTCAAAAAGCTGGGATTTGATGTAGAAGAATTCGGCAAAGATGATTTTATGGTAAGGACAATCCCTTCTGTTCTGAAAAACATAGATGAAAATGAAGTTAACATCATTGTAGAAGGAATTTTGGATTCCTTCAAAACAAAGAAATCTCAAGATTTAATTGATGAAACCAATCTCTTTACTATTGCTTGCAGGAAATCCATAAAAGCAGGAGAGGTTTTGAACGAAAAGCAGATGAAAGAATTATTAAACAATCTATTTCGATGCCAGAACCCTTATACCTGTCCTCATGGACGGCCAACCATAATAGAACTCAATGAGAAAGACCTTGAGAAACTTTTCAAAAGAACAGGCTAAACTTCAATCAGTGAAAAGCTCCCCGCAATTCACAGTACCACCTCCCTCTAAAGGTCCCAAAACAAGTTCAGGATTACCCATCCCATACAAGTAAGAACCATTAGAAAGCACTATAGGTTTTATATTGCCTGCAGAATCCTCAAAGAATACACAAAAATCATAATCAAGACCAAGCTCTTTCTTTAACTCTTCATAATCCTCCACTTTTAAGGTCATGTTAGCAAATTCCATCATCCTTTTAACATCAATTATGTTTTGAGGAGTGACAAAACCATGCTCATTCTCTTCGCTAAGTGTAAAATACCTATCAACATCCTCAGTTTTTATGAAGATTTGCTCACTCTCTATATCTCTGAGTTTATTCATTGTCAAGAAATAGATTAAGATAAATAACCCTATAAAAATCAAAGACGCAAACAAAATATCCATAGACCAAGTCTGAGATTTTTTTGAGACCACCAATCAACCCTCTTGCGATATATTTATATATCCATCTTCCTTATATATAAAGTTAATGCCTGGTTCAATCTTTCCAGTAACATTGTAATAAAAAGCTGCTGTAGCAGGCGAGATATCTGATTGAGGAAAATACACAGAAATAATAGAGATATTCTCTGAGGCGGTTTTTAGCTCCACCTCATACTCCAATCCTTGCAGTTCAAAAGGCAGAGTAAAACTTCTTTTGTATCCTGGAGAGGAAGTAATAGCAAATGTAATCTCATCATCAAGATAGTTCACCATATCCTTCAAGGCCTCTACAGTAGCACCACGCTGAACACCATAGAATCTATCGTAAATTGAAATGACAAAAACAGAGAAAAAGAAAAATGCGAACACAAAAACAAGCGCAAGTTCTGTTGCGGCTTGAGATTTTTTAGTCATTTTAAACATTTTAATCAAGAATCGTGATATTGACAATCTGCTCTTTAGTTGGGCCAGTATCATTATAGACCGCATCAAACCTTACATTAATCACTCCTTCTTCAAGAGTTCTATTTAGATTAATTTGAAGAGGATAATTGCTTGAAAAAGAGTAGTTCTGATTATTGTCAAGCACAAAGACAACATCATGATTCTTAAAGCCTCCTGCAGTAATATTTTTCAAAGGAATTGAAACTCTCTGCTGTGCAGTTATCCTTGTAAAAACCCCTGTATTATAAGCTTTCTCAATATTCTTTAAAAAAAAAATGCCCAAAGTTTCGAGCTGTTTCGTTTTTACATCTTGAGTTTTCTCGATAGCAGAGTAATAAGCAAACAACAATACTGGAATAAATAGAGAAACGACTATTACAATAGTAAGCAAGTATTCCATAGAAAACTGAGATTTTTTCGAGAACGCCATATATTAAAGAATAACTAAAGAGTTTTATAAAAATTTGTATCTATGAGGCAGTGGTTAAAACAAAATAAAAATGCTCGTTAGAATTTTCTAAGAATGGGCTACATAAAGAACAAGCTTGGCAACAATATTACCCTTATCGCTGTCGTATTAATAATAGTAATTACCGTAATAGTTCTCATATTTGCCAAGGAAATTACTACGTGGTTCTTAAGAGTAAATAGCATAATGGAAGGAGCACGCCAAATAAGTTAATAAAAGCCGAAGTAATGCGACTCAAAAACTAAATCCTGTCCTGCCAAACCTCAATGAATTTCCTAATGCTTCTATCATATGTTGCCTCAGCATCTTTAGGAAAGAAACATCCAGGCAGTTCTCCTCTCTCCCTATGCAACCTTACACAATCACAACACATTCCCTTTATAGAACAATCGTAGGTGCAAGTACATTCTTCCTTATTCGTCTCTCTTTTACATTCCATACCAAACAATCTCAAAAAGGCATTTAAAAAACTTTCTTATCCAGCAACCCCTTTTCCTTAAAACTAAAGAATCCTTGAGCAGCCACCACAACATGATCCACCAATTTTATATTCATCATCTCAGAGAGATCTTTAATAAGAGCAGTAATATTCTTGTCCTCTTCAGACGGAGTGGGATCGCCAGACGGATGATTATGAACCAAGATAATAGAACAAGCACTCTGGCGAGTCGCTTCCTTAAAAATCTCTCTTGGATGAACAAGGGATTCATTCAAAGTACCTTTGAAAACCAAAGTCTTTGAGATTAAACCATTCGTAGAATCCAGGCTCAGAAGAAACACATTTTCCTGCTCTTCATTTCTGAGAATCGGAAAGAAAAGAGAATACACATCCTTTGGATGGTTTATCTTCACTTTTTTCGAACCCGAAAAAGTATTTATCCGCTTTCCTAACTCAAACAAAGCCTTTATCTGGCAGGCCTTAGCAATCCCAATGCCCTTTATCTGCAATAATTCCTGAAGAGAATAGCTTTCCAACCTTTCAAGCGAGAACTTTGAAAGCAGGTTTCGGCTCATATCGAGCACATTGGTATTCCGAGTACCAGATTGAAGTATAATAGCCAAAAGCTCAGCATTACTTAAAGCAGATGCACCATTTTCTTTCAACCTTTCCCTTGGCCTATCCGAAAAAAGAATATCCTTTACTTTCATGACCATTGTTAAAAAACACACATTTAAGAGCATATTGTTGAAAATTTCGTAAAAATCACAAGAGATATAGGCACAACATCAAATGAATATATAATAACAAGTATGGTTATCAGAGTAGATAAATATATTTAAAATTTAAAAACACCTCCCCTTTATGGGTTTAATCAATAAGATAAAGACAATAAGAGAAAGAAACTTTAACTCAGAACAGAAATCAGCAATAGGCCGAAAAGCAACAATAGGCGCAATACTCGCTTCTCTTGCCTTACTCCCAAGGGTTTATTTTGCTAATTCCATGCCCATTTCTGAAGAAAAAGTAGAGACACACCATGCTGTTTACATATATCCCCAAAACAAAAGCCCCATAGAATGTCCAACAGACGATTTTGACAAAGATGGCCTTTCAAATCAAGACGAAATCACGCTCGGAACCAATCCCTTGGACCAAGATTCTGATGGAGATAGCATAGACGATTTGGCAGAAATCGAGCAAGGAAGCAATCCTAAAGTAAATGAACCTGAATTCTTCATAGTCCTTAATAAGAAATACCTGATTTTGCCTCGAATTTCAGAAAGTGTGAGCCAAAAAACAACAAACGAAGCTGAAACCTCATCCAGAGAATCCTTATCCGGAATGTTTGGTTTAGAAGTCAGCAACAAACCAAAGATTGAAGGCCAGATTGGATCTGAAACGGATAAAACAGGAACACAATCCACTCAAATAGAAAACTCCTACTCTAAAAGCATAGAAGATTATGTTCTTAACTTTTCTATTACATTCCATAACAATCTTCCAAAAGACATCGATGTTGAAAACATAATAATCTCTCCCTCGTATAAAGGACAACCCTTCCATCAAACGATACAGCTTGAGAACAATTTTGAAGTCAAATCGGTCAACGAAAATCCAAAGAAGAAGATTGTAAAAAACTATGCAATATCCATCCCTAAAGAGGTCTTTGAATGGATAAAAGAAGAGCCAGAAGGATTGGAATTAAACCTCTTTTACACTTTAAAAAACGATGATCCTGCAAAAACAGCAATAAATAATGGAGAGAGAAAATGCGGGAAAGTAGTTCTTTATGACAGGCAAGGGAAAGCTATTGAATCCATATTCATCTACGGACCCGAAAACTTCCCAAGAAGCATAAAAGATGTATTAGGGGAGAAATATCATCTAGAATACCAGAATAATACCCTGTTGCATAATGGCGAGGAGATAAGAATATTTGAGAATGGGCAAGAGATAACTGATCTACAAAAGAACTACCACAACGATAAAGAATATCACATAATTCCATCAGATGATACCCTAAAAGAAAGAGTACTAATGCTTTTTAACAGGTATCCTTCAACAGCTATTGAAACTGACATAATCGGAAATGACCTTAAAGAAAGAATCTCCGCCAACCTTAAAGATTCGATTGAAGTAGAGAGCCTTGGGGACTTTAAGGAAAGAGAATATAGAGTATTAGAAAACAACAATAAACTTTTCTGTAACCCATGGATACTTGCAATGAGCAGCGTGATGTCCGGCGTTCCCATTGCCGCAAGATATATAGCAGGCAAAGTTATCATGGATTTCTTTTTTGGGAAGGACGAGACTTTCTATATTGACGATATAACTTATATCCCAAACGACGAAAGTAAAGACCATATTGTGCTTTTGGGACGATACTTCAGCCCTGAAAAGAAAGGAGAAACAAGGATATACGAACTTTACTCCTTTGGTAATAATAACACAATGAAAAGAGAAGCATATTTCGATGAAGGCATATACATCGAAAAGATAGCGATTCCAGGAAGAGAAATATCAGAAGAACTCAAATCAAAGATATTGTTTATCGGACATGAAAAAGAACAGGGCAACAAAGGCGTATATGGCATTAATTATTACGGAGAGATATCAAAGATTTTTGATATTGAAGATTGAAAATGGTAAGTTCAAAGAGAATTGGAAAAATATTAGCAGCATGCGGATGTGCCTTTGCAATGGGACTTAGCTTAACAAGTTGCAAAGATGCCAAAGAGAACTATATATTTGAGATAGAAAAGAAAAAGGGAATCATTAACACAACTGACTTCAAGAGATATAACTCAACCAATCCGAAATTCAACATAAACGGAGAAGAATACTCCATAAGGATATCTGACAAACATGGGCAGAATTGGGATACCCCTTCTTGTGAATATATAGGCCTATATGATAAAGATGGAAAACGGTTGGCTTTGAGCGATAGAATCCCTGGAGGGAATCTTGAAGACATAATAATAAAAGAGACTAATGAGAAAGACAACAAAGTTGAATTCTGGGTAACCCAACGAATAGGTACCCATGAAAAAGAGTATATTATTCATGAAGGAGAATTGTATTTCAAATAATTCTATCTTATCCATTTAAACATGCTTAGAGCGGTTAAAAGCACAATGTTTTAAAACTATTCATCTATTACCGCCTTTCATGACAGCCAAGAAATTAGGTATCTTATTCAGCGGTGGAAAAGACAGCACTTTCGCAGCGTGGAAAGCAAAAAAAGAAGGCTACGAAATCTCCTGCCTGATTTCTATTCTATCTAAGAATCCCGATAGTTATATGTTCCACACTCCAGATATTATACAGACAAGGAAACAAGCTATCGCAATGAACTTGCCAATAATCGAGCAAAAAACAGAAGGCAAGAAGGAAGATGAGTTGAAGGATTTGGAAAAATCGCTCATTGAAGCAAAGAAGAAGTACAAAATAAAAGGCATTGTTACTGGAGCAGTAGAGTCAGCCTACCAATCTATTCGTATTAGAAAGTTGTGCTATGAATTAGAGTTGGAATGCTTTAATCCCCTATGGCTTGAAAACCAGAGAAGTTTATTGGAAAAATTAGTAAAACACAAGTTCAAAGTCATAATCGTAGGAGTTGCAGCATATCCTCTTGGAAAGGAATGGCTGGGGAGAGAGATTAACAAAGAAACAATAGAAGAGCTTAAGCAGCTTCAAGAAAAGTTTGGGATAAATCCTTCGGGAGAGGGTGGGGAGTTTGAAACCCTAGTTCTGAATTGCCCATTATTTAAGAAACCCCTTAAAATCAAGAATAAAAAGATATCCGGCAAAGGAAATGCTTGGAGAATGGAGGTAGAGCTGGAATGATTCTTATTGTTAGTGTTTGCAAGAACAGACTCCACTACTATGAATTCGTTCGCCCAATTATCAATATCTGCCAAAAAGAAGGCTTCAATACGCTTTACAAGCGCTATCTGGATGTGGACAATGAAGACTTAGAAAGGTGTGAAAAAGCCATAATCTGTGGCACAGGGCTTTTAGATTATAAAATACTGAAGAATCCTGAGAAATTTGAATGGATAAAGGATTTCAACAAACCTATTCTTGGCATATGCGCAGGGATGCAGATAATCTCTGAGGTTTTTGGATGCAAAATCGTTGAAGGATTGGGTATTGGATTAAGAACCCTTGACTTCAAACAAGGATTCTTAGGAGTAAAAGGCAAACAAGAAGTCTATAGCATGCATTCAATGAAAGTCCTAGTTAACGATGAGTTCGAAAAATCATGTATTTTAGGCAAAGAAGATAAACAAACAGTACATTGTATCAAAAAAAAGGATAAGCAGATATTTGGAGTATTATTCCACCCTGAAGTGAGAAATAAAGATATGATTCGAAACTTTCTAAAAAACAAGTTCTCTTGATATATCCCTATGAAGCTTATTCAATTCTTATAGCTTTGCCATTAGACAGCGCATCAGCTATTTTCTCTCTAGCACATTTCAGAGTTCTAAAGAAGGTAGGCTGAGAAACCTCCATTCTCTTAGCAGCCTCTAATTGACTCAATTTCTCCACTTCTATCAAACGAAAAGCAGCCAACTCTTCCTTTGAGAGTCTCACTTCTTCAAGCTCTCTCAAAGGCTTCCCCTGAGGCTTGAAATAGGTTACATTTGGATTGAAACGAACCCTTCTTCTGAGTCTTGGTCTAGGCATACCCATTAAAATGAATATTGATTTATAAAGCTTATGCTAAAACCAAAGAATAATGAATTATAATCCGAAACATTTAAATATCTGTTATGTTTACTAAATGAATAGGTATTCAAAATGGAGGTGATAAATATGCCAAATTTAGACGGAACAGGACCTATGGGCGAAGGACCCATGACAGGACGTGGCCTGGGAAGATGCTCAGGTTCAGCTCCCAGAGGTTTTGGCTTTAGACCAATAAGAGGCCGTGGATTAGGCTTCAGAAGGGGCTTTGGCCTAGGCTTTCGAAGGAGAGCTTTTGACAACTTTGATTATGCCATCAGCAGAGAAGAAGAAAAAAGAGTGCTAGAAGACGAGAAAAGACTGATTGAGCAGAGATTAAAGGAGCTGGAAAACGAGCAAAACCCGCAATAAACCGCTTTTTTTCTTTTTTTTATTAAAAAGTTTTAAAAAGGATGAATGTCTGCCAACAAGTGTTGGAGTTAGTAAAACTCTAACTAAACTAAGTAAGTTGTGAACAAGATGGAAGGAACAGTTAAATGGTTTAACGGAAGAAAAGGCTACGGCTTTGTAAAAGGAGAAGATGGCGAAGATTACTTCGTCCATTACACGCAAGTACCAAAAGGGGTTTTCTTGAAAGAGAACGATAAAGTAGTATTTGAACCTGCCGAGACTGACAAGGGAAAGCAGGCCCAAAACTTAGAGATTCAAAGAGAGTAATCAGTAATGTTTCTACAGAATCAAAAGAATCTTTAAATATTATTTTTTATTTATAATTCTTATTCTCTTATAACAGCAAGGCCAAATAATCTCTAAAAGGTCTAAGAAACTACCTCACAAAAAGGTTAAAGAAATAAAAGAACCTGCAAAGAAAGGTCTAACTCCCTCTGAGATAAGCAGAGCAACCTCAGTATGCTACTGAACCGCCAAGAAATACCCTCATCTCGGGCAAGTTACCAATTCTCCCAATGAACCTTTTTCTTATCCCATTTGTCTTTAGGCCGAGATTCTCCTTTGGGGTAGCCCACAGGAATAATATTGAGAGGTACTATATTCTCAGGAAGCGAGAATGCCTCCTCAACTACTTTCATTCTCTCCTCTCTCGGATACAAAGCGGTCCAAACAGCACCCAAACCCAAATCCTCAGCAGCCAGCAATAGGTTTTGAGTAGCAGCGCAGCAATCCTGGTTCCACAAGTCAGATATGCTTTTGTCTCCACAAATCACCACTGCAGCAGGAGCCTTCTTCAACATCTTGGCATAGGGAAGCTTTTCTCCCAAAGAATCTAATTTTTCTTTGTCTGTAATTACCAAGAAATGCCATGGCTGGAGATTTCTAGCAGATGGAGCAGCCATTCCAGCCTTAACTAGTTTCAAGAGCTTCTCTTTCTCTATTGGCTTATCATCATAATCCCTAACGCTTTTTCTCTCAAATATAGCATCTAAACATTCCATTTTAGCACCTCTATAAGGGGAATATCCACAATTTAAAAAGCTTTAAGTTAGAAAAAAACTAGCCCCGCGCGGATTCGAACCGCGGTCTCAGGCTCCAAAGGCCTGAATGATTGG
>CAZOKS010000012.1:0-24384 GCA_964580745.1 uncultured Methanosarcinales archaeon
GGCACAAGCATGAACGATTCTGTAAGTAAGATTATTTCCTTGAAGCTTTAATAAACTTCAATCATTCTTGATTGGTATAGCTCGTTAGAACCTCTTTTATTTTGTCTGCTGTTTGACTCCATGAATAATACTTTTCTATAATCCCTCTGCCCTTCTTGGCAATCCGTTCCCTGAGAATTCTGTCTGAGACAAGTTTATCTAATATTTTGTAGAGCTCGTATTCTGCTCCCATATCAAAAAGATAACCGTTCTCTCCGTTTTTTATGATGTAGGGGCTAATACCCACAGGCGTGGAAACAACAGCTACTTGCGATGACATCGCTTCAAGCACCGTTAAACCGGTAGTCTCGGTTAAGGAAGGTAGAACGAAGATATCCATTGCTTTATAGTATTTTTGAGGATGGTCAGTATTCCCTACAAGAATTGCTTCTTTGATCTTAGAGAAGGAATCTTTTAGATATTGAAGACCTCCACCCACTAATAACAATCTGCACTCCTTTCTCGTTGTTTTTAGTCTGTTGAATGCCCTTCTAAGGGTTTTCAAGTCCTTCTCCCTAGCGAACCTCCCGCAATACCCAATAACAATGCTATTAGCAGGTAGTCCTATCGATGTCTTTGCTTCTATCTTGTTTTTAGGAGGCTTGAAAGTATTGATATCTACACCTAATCTTATTACTACCTTATGAGATTTAATACCCGCAAACGTCAGCTTCTCAGCTACTTCCTCAGAGGGAACCATTAATAAATCTGCGCGATTATAATGAAACCTTGCTACCATCTTCGTCAACCAATAAACAATGCTTCTTAAGAATTTGGAGTTCATTATGCTTAGATGGAATAATTCCCACTCAATGCAATGAACATACGATAATAGATGTTTATGTTGAAGTTTAGCAAAGAAACAGGCGCCCACAGATAAAGGTCCTAGTGTATTGGTCCAGACCACATCTGCTTGGCTTACTGCTCTTGAAACTACCCTAAGTGCGGTTCTTGGAATCTGGTAATCGCCTGCTCTTATTTTTGTGAGAGGAACCCTAATCACATCCACGCCCTCTATAGGAACAGGATTTCCTTTAAACATTGGGGCTAATACAGTAATCTTAAAATCCCTTTTTAGCTTAGGAATAACCTCGTATAAGAAGCGGGAAACCCCATCCCATCTTGGAAGAAAAGAGTCCGAAACCACTAGTATTCTGTTCATTATCTCACCTTATAGAACTTCTCGGCAAAAAGCCGTCCTATTCTTAGACCGTTTATAAATAAGCTGAAGTAGATTTGGAAAGAAAGGTTTATCAACGAAATCTTCTGGCTTTGGAAGCATCTTAGGGCTTTAATCTTCTTTCCAGCGTATTTTGTGACATCAACATATACAGTAGGGTATTTCCGCTTCTTTAAGTCAATAATATTCCATACATCAAAAGTAAGCAGTTCCGGATTATAATTCTCAAATGAATCTATTAGTTCATTGGTTATAGAAAATGTGTTTCTATGGTCATTATGGATATCATCGTAAGAATGGGTAAATATCTTATCAGGCCAATGCTTTTGTATTATTTTCCTTATCTCTCGGAATACTCCTTTTTTCCTATACTCATCAAGAAACTTGCCTTCATGCAAGTCAAAGAATTTTAAATCATGGCCTTTAATTATTTCGTTGGCTTCTTCAGATTCTTTGATTCGGGTTCTTATGGTATAGCGACCTTTCTGGATAGGATGGCTTAGTTCGCCTTTTGAAAGAATAAGGGTTATTACTTTCTGGCCTTCGTCAGCGAATTTGGCGAGGGTGGCACCAGCTCCTATAATCTGATCGTCGGAATGAGCGCAAATTATTAAGGTAGTCTTGGGCTGTTTTTTAGCAGATTCTTGAGTCTCCTTTTTGTCATCCATAAGCTGCACCGTTTTCTTGATAAGTATTGAACTTTAAAAAATTACCTTTTCTATGCTATTCAACTATTTAAACGATTCAGCTATTTAAGAAAGCGTATCCAGTATATCGTGGGCCTTAATATTCTCTTTTCTCTTAGAAAGGAAATGTTTCATTCTGAGATATTCTGCTTCTTTATTTGAAACCCTTGCAATTTGGTCCACATATACGAGACCATAGGGATAGCCAAGGAAGCAGCCATCCGTTGAGTTGAGCATCAGGGCTTTTATTGCTTCCTGATTCTCTTTGGTTATTGTCTCTTTGTGGTTAAGGATGTCAAATCTGAAAGCCAAGGGAGCTCTAGCATGGAGTTTAAAGCACCCCGACTTTAACCCTTTAGTTCCAAAAAACAATGGAAAATAAAGCCATGCCTGCTTTCTAGGCCCTATTTCGTTTATGATATCAAGAGCATTGTTTCCTTTGTTGGTGGTAAGAGAGGAGCTTTTTGAGAACCCTACAAGGCGATTATTATTGATGTGGGCAAGCTCAATCAGTTCATATACATCTTCTTTGTCAAATTCTCTCCAAAAAAGGCTTCCATCTATCACAATGATAACATTCTTGTTCTTTGAGCATATATGCTTTGCACATCCTATCTCAAGAATTCTTCTTACTTGGTTTATGTTCTCTTCTAAATTCTCCTCTGGTTTTGTTTTAATCTCTTTTTTATATATAAAAAGCAATTCATCCTTGAATGAAGTCCTAGAGTAGCTGTCCCTGTCAATTCTGGCGATTGTCTCGTATACCTTGTCTTCAACCCTCTCTTTAGAATAAAACTTTGAATAGGCTATTTTAATTGCATAGAAGGCACTCTTTCCTTTCTTATATAATTCTTGAGAGCCTCCATCTATAAAAAAAAGCGGTAATCGAATATTGTCAGCTTCAAGGGCGTTAAAGTTTCCTTTTTTAATTGGAAAGCTTTTGAAGGTGTTCTCGTTGGCAACAAACTCTTCTCCCTCTTCAGCATAAATATCAGGTATGGAAAAAAATCCCATTTTTCTCTAGAAATCCATGAATATTTAAAAACTTTTGTGAAAAATTTATAAACTCCACTACAAATACAAAGATAAGATGATTGGATTGAGATTCCTTTATAGAATTCCTGGAATATTATTGTTTTTAGGATTGTTTCTGTGCATGATGGCTCCTTCTTTATTATATGGAGCAGAAGAAGCTTATAATGTGAAGTTTGTTTTATACGATGTTTATAATAATTCTGAGATAAAAGCTGATCAAGCGGTTATAAAAGCCACTTTTAGGGAGGATAGCTCTTTGAGAGAGTTTAGGTTTGAAGAGCACAATGGAACTGTTTCTCCAGTAGTTTTCTCTTTAAGGGAAGGGAAATGGGAGTTCTATATAACTGCTGATGATTATTCTTCCCCTGTTTTGGATTATCAGATTATTCATTCCACTGAAGTGGAAGGTCCTTTAACTCAGCGGCTGTTTTTGTTGCGAGTAGGCACTGTTAAAGGGATTGTGAAGGATAAAGCTGGAAAACTGGTTTCTGGGGCTCAGGTTAAATTTGAGTGTTCAAGAGAGGATTTTGTTGGGCAGTTGAAGACTGATTTGTTTGGTAGTTTTTCAAGCAGTGTAGTTCCCGCAGGCAAATGCAGGGTTTTTGCTTCATACCAAAATTCGGCAGGAGTGAACGAGGTTCTTGTCGAGAAAGGCGAGGTATCTGAGGTTGAGGTTTTTCTGGATGAAGAGGTAGTGGGAGGAGAAATTCGTTTTTATATTATCTTAATAGGAATAGTGGTGGCAGGCATAATTTTCATGTACATTTTTTTTAGATTGAGGAGAAAGCATGGGAGAAATGTGGAATTCAGTAGGCGGGAAAAATCGGATAAAGACTTGGTTGATGAGGGGTTGGATAAATCCAGGAAAAGCCAGCAAACTCACCAAGAAGATTCAGACTCGGTAAGTCATCAATTGGAGTTCGAGGAAAACGAGCCTCAGATGTCGGAGATATTGGATTATTCGGTTAAGGAAGAAGAGCATAAATTATCTAAGAGAAGCCAGGATATTCTGAATTCATTGCCTGAAGGAGAGCAGAAAATCCTGAAGTTTATAGTTGATCAGGGAAATCAGACCAGTCAAGCAAGAATACATAGAATCGCCAAAATCCCAAAATCTACCCTTCATAGAAACCTCAAATCTTTAGAGGAGAAGAACATTGTAAAAGTAGAAAAGAAAAAGGGCCGAAATAGAATTTATTTGACCGAATATTTCCTTTCTGAGCGTTAAATAAGAAAAAATAAGCCTTTAAAATCTTATATGAACCCTTTTGAACGTTTTTGGCAGGGTTGTTCTGGCAAACATTTATAAGTGAAAATGAGGTATCATTTATTGCGTTTGGTTGGTTAGTAAGGGGATTTTCCCCCTTTTTTATTTTTCTTACTCTTTTTTTCTTAAAATGGGAAACAATCATAAGCTTTATATCCAGACATTGATTATATTTGCTGGATTATTCGTGCTTTTCTTCCTTGGTTTTATGCTGTTAGAATCTTTTGATTATGCATTATGGGAAGGACTGAACAGAGTTAGGAGTGGCCAAAAAGTTATGCCTTACAAGGAGTTGAGAGATGGTTTTCTTGCTGATAATTATAAGCTATTATTCCTTAATCAGAGAGAGAATGCTCATATGGAAGATGTTAGGGTATTGCTTTTCTATGGTTCAATTGCTTTTTCGGTTTTCTTGTTAGTTCTTATTTTATTTTTAGAAGATGTTAAATCCATAAATAAAAGATATATGTTTCTAACAGGTTTGATAGCTTCTCTTGTGATTATATTGCTATTTCCCTTGCTTTTCGTGGCATTTCATCAATTGCTGTTCAAGGAGGGCAGTTGGATATTTCCATCATCTTCTTTATTGATAAGAGCCTTTCCATCTACTTTCTTTTTGGTTTTAGCAGTTAGAGCCCTCATCCTTGCTTTTATTTTATCTCTTATTATATTAAAGTTTAATTCAATAACATGATTGTTTAATAATTGATAATCTTGCCATACTCTCCGTCATAACCTGGTTGTATCTGCAGGTTATCTTCTCGTTGGGTTTTTATGATATTGCTAACCTCCTTGCCTGCAACCCTTTCGATGCTTTCAATATCTTCATATAATAAGATATTATATTCATCGCCTAATTCTCTTATTAAGCCCTCATACTCTTGTCTTACTGTTTTGGTCATTATCCCTTTATTCATTATGAATGAAAGAATCTCCATTAATGGCAGTATTCTAATAAAGGGGTGGCTGCTTTTGGGCTTGGCTCCTTTTTCTCTATCTGCTAAGCTTTTTACTCTGTTTAAAACTCCTATTGTCAAGGGCCTCTTGCATCTAGGGCAAATTCCTTTCAACTTTTTAGTTTGGTCATAAGAGCAGTAGAATCCGCATTTTCTATGCCCATCGTAATAGTATTTGCCATAGGCTGGATTTACCTCAATAGTAGATAATACCCTCTTATCTCTGAAAGCTGAGATAAGATTAGAAAATCCTTTCTCCTCTAATTCAACAAGGGTAACCTCCCTGCCTAGTCTATGCGGCCAAAAGGAATGGGCATCCGAAAAAGATACGAGCTCAAATTGGTCCAGATGGGATAACATCCAATTCATCTCAGGGTCTGATGATAACCCTGTTTCCAAGGCATGGATGTGCTTTGTCATGCTCCCAAAGCATTCTTCCACAGAATCAAAACCGGATTTGGAGCCGAACAAGCCGAACCAAGGCGTCCAAATATGAGCTGGAATAATCTCAATATCCTTATCAATAATCTTCATTTCTTTGACAAACCTTTCAGCATCTAATCCAATGGTGGGCCGGCCATCTGCCATAATATTTGTATATTGAGAAATGAAAGCAGCAATCTTCTTGCTTGTTTTTAGAGAAGGAGAAAGCAATACAAGATGAATCTTTCTTAATTTTCCGGCTTTCTTAAATCTTAGAGAGATCTCTGTTTGCAGGCAAAAAGTGAAGCCTGATTCTGATAATAAAAATCCATTTTTTTCTTTAAGCCGAGAGAGGGTTCTGAGCCATTCAGGATGGGTAAAGTCTCCTGTGCCTAAAATGTCAATCCCTTTCTTTCGGGCATTTTCCTCAAGATTCTGAAGAGAGATGTCTTTAGATGTTCCTCTTGAATACCTTGAATGTATGTGAAGGTCGCAAAAGAGTTTCATTTTTGATTATTAGTAGGTTCTTAGGGTATAGTGAGTAATTCAAAATTTAATATTATTTAATTTGGTCTCGAAAGCTTTAAATACTTTATTAAATATTGTTTCAGATAGAATGGAATTTGGAAACAATTCTAATTATTCGCTTGTTCTTGTGATTGCTTTTTTGGTTTGTTCTCTCTTGTTCGTGTCTTATATAAGTAATTCTTTGAGTGTAAGTGGTATGGCTGTTTATGATAGAACTGAGCGTTTATGCAGAGATTTGGAAGAAGGCGGACGTTTGTATCTTTGGAGGTCTCGTTTCTCATATCTTCAGGGTTGGTATGAAGATAACTGTTTGAATAAACAAGATTGTTCTTGTGACTCTGTTGAGGAGTGCAACAAGATACTTGATGGAAGCTGTAATGTGGTTAAACTTTCTTCGGATATTACAGATATTAAGACAAGCGGTTCTGTTTTTGAATTCAGTAGTGATTCAGTGAAATTTGATTGCCAGAATCATAAGGTTGTCGGTAATGGAGTAAGGTATGGGATTGGAATTGATACAAAAGGCTATGATAATCTTGAAGTTACAAACTGTATAATTCAAAACTTTAATACAGCTATCTTTTTGAGGGAAGGCTCAGATAATGTCAAAGTTTTTAGAAATAAACTGTCTGCTAATAGTAGAGGGGTTTTTGGAGTGGGTGCTGGCTCGAATCATCAAATAATTGAAAATAGCATCTCGAATAATGTAGAGACTTTTACTGAGACTGGGGCAGGAATTATCTTAAGTTCTTCGGGAGATGGTACTTTGATAATAGGAAATGCAGTTTTTGATAATGAGATGGTTGGTATCTTTTTACATAATACGGGTAATTCTGTTGTTGAGAGTAATATTGTGAGAAACAATTGGATAGGGATATTGACTCAAAACAAAGGCGCTAATACAATTACTAATAATAGTGTTTTTTTGAATAGCCTTTACGGTATTTTAGTCGATGGTTCATACAGCAATGTCATTTCTAGAAATATAATATTTGCAAATAAAAAAGGAATCGAGCTTCTTGATGATGATGGATACTATTCTAACAACAATAACATATATTCAAATGTGGCATGTAACAATACTGAAGTTGATTTGAGTGACCACACTACTCTTTCCACGGGGAATATTTACAAAGGAAACATATGCCAAAAAACAGAAAACTGGATTGATGCGGGCTCAGTAGGATGTAGCATTTTGTGTAGCGATTATTATATTTAGGATTTCATTGCATCCATCTTTTCTTGAATTCATTCCATCTATTGTTTTCGATTGCCTTTCTGATTTCTTTCATTAGGTTTATCATATAGTAAAGATTGTGGTATGAAGCAATAACATATGCTGAGAATTCCCTGGCTTTAAAAAGATGATTGAGATATGCCTTTGAATACCGCTTGCACATCTTGCAGTCGCAGTTTTCATCTATGGGAGAGGAATCGTTTCTGTATTTCGCATTGGTTATTCTTATGCGATATTTATTACTCTTATTCCCTCCTGATTCAGGTCTTATATGTACATAACCAGCTCTTCCTATCATAGTGGGGCTGACGCAATCAAAAGTGTCTATTCCATAAGCGATTGAGTTTATCAAATCCTCTATCGTGCCAATCCCCAATAGATGGACAGGCTTTTCCTTGTTTAGAAAAGGCTGGAGCCAGCTCAATGTCTCATACATCTGATTTCTTCCAAATGAACCGCCAACTCCAAAGCCATCAAAAGGCATATTGGTAATGGTTTTAGCGCTTTCCTCTCTTAGTTCTTTGAACAAACCGCCCTGAATAATGCCAAAGAGCGCCTGATTCTTGCTGTTGTGCTCTTTATGGTATTCAAGGCATTGTCTTGCCCATCTATGCGTTCTTTCCATCCCTTGCTTAGTTTCCTCATAATTAGCAGAAGGAGGGGTGCATTCGTCCAGCGCAAATATGATGTTGGCTCCAATGCTATGTTGTATTGCCATAGAACTCTGAGGAGTTAGAATATGTTCGCTCTTGTCATATATTGACCTGAATCTTACTCCTTCATCTGTTATTTTGGCTATAGAACCCTCTTTCTTAGGCTTTTGTTCAACCACATACTCAAATTTGGATCTGCCTAATACAGCTCCTCTGCCAAGGCTGAAGGCCTGAAAGCCGCCGCTATCCGTCATAAATGGCTTATTTATCCCTGAGAACTTCTGGATGCCTCCTTGTTTTTCTATAACATCTGCTCCAGGCCTCAAGTTAAGATGATATGTATTGGTAATAAGAATCTGGATTTTAATCTCTTCTATATCAAATGCAGTAAGCCCTTTTATTGCCGCTTTTGTGGCCACCGGAACAAACGCAGGGGTCTTTATTATATATGGACCAAGCTTCAATTCTCCCAGTCTTGCTCCTTCATTTCTTTTCAAAATCTTGAATTCCATATATGCTTGGATTTTGTTTCTATATAAAAAACTTTCAGCTCAACCCGGTTAATAATAAGTTTTTTAAATGACATATGATTATACATAATGATGAGCTTCTCTAAATTGAAAACAATAAATGATTTGCCTGCTGATGAAGTCATCTCAGCTTTGCAAAAGGAGATTAGAAGGTGTAATTTTGAAGCTGCGTCTTTCTTTGCGATTGAACTATTAGAATCCGGAGAGAATTTTGAAAAAAAATTCTGGGAACGTATGATGGTTATTTCTGTGGAAGATGTATCTGACTTATCAGTCATTCCCGTAATTAGGTCACTGAAAGATAATTACTCTGAATTAAAAGATGCAAAAGTCTGCGACAGACATATGCAGGCTATAAAAGCGGTAAAAGTTTTGTGTGATGCAAAAAAAGATCGTATTGTGAGTGAGATATATGATTATATATCAATAAAAAGAAAAGAAGGCCATAAATTAACCATACCTGATTATGCCATTGATATGCATACAAAAAGAGGAAAAGAAAAAGGCCTTGGTTATTCACACTTTATAAATGTAAGTTCAAAAGTAAACAATGAAGTTAAAAACAAGAACAAGAAATATCTAAATTTCTTAAAAGAAAACTGTAAGGATTAATTCTCTTTGAAATATCATCTTTACGATGATTAGCTTAATAATCTCGATATTCCTATTAATGCTGAAATGTTCTTTGGGATAGAACCCATGCGATTTCTCCTTTATTTGAACAATTTCGCTCTCATATATGCTTTTTATTCTTTTCTGGGCATATCCTAAATCTGGAAAAATTAATATATCTTCTCATCTCTGTCTGAAATATGACGAAAAGGATTTTGCTTTTAGTGTGCTGTGCTCCATGTGCTACAGCCAGCATAAAAAGACTTATTCAAAATGGTTATGAAGTGATTAATTACTTCTATAATCCCAACATCTTTCCAAAAGAGGAGCATGACAAACGGTATGCTGAGTTTCAAAGGCTTTGCTTTGAAAAATCGTATAAATCTCTGGACTTAGATTATGGTTATACAAAGGAACACAAGAAATGGCTTGGTTTTATTAAAGGTTTGGAGAATGAGCCGGAGCATGGCAAGCGCTGTATTAAATGCTTTGAGTTTCGTTTAGCTAAGGCTTGGAAAAAGATGAATCAGCTGGGATATAATGCCTTTACTTCTACTCTGACAATAAGCCCGCATAAAGATTCTGGTTTGATTGCTTCTATTGGAAACAGGTTTAAGGGTTTTGAGGCATTCGATTTTAAAAAAGGAGCAGGGTTTGAAGAAAGTGTTAAGATTTCAAAGGAGCTTGGCTTGTATAGGCAAAGGTACTGTGGCTGTGAGTTCTCAATAAGGAATTGATTACCTTAAAATTAGCATGGCATCCCCTAAAGAGTAGAATCTGTATCTTTCTTGGATAGCAACCTTATAGCATCTAAGCAGCTCCTCTCTACCAATTATTGCCGCAACTAATAGCAGGAGAGAGGTTCTTGGGAGATGAAAATTGGTAATCATCCCTTGAAAATCGAGCTTGAATCTATATCCAGGATATATGAATAAATTGGTCTTATTTTTTATGGCCTCTACAACCCCTTTTTGATTGCATGAGGATTCCAAAGCCCTTAATGAAGTAGTGCCCACTATGATTAACCTTCCTTTTCTTTGGTTAATTATATCTGCATTTTCTTTATCAATCTCGAAGTACTCAGAGTGCATCTCGTGTTTGGTATAATCTTCATTCTTTATCTTCTCAAAAGTGCCTAAGCCAACATTGAGGCAAACCTTAGCGAATCTTACGCTTTTCTCTTTGAGTTTCTCTATAAGCTCTTTAGAAAAATGTAATCCTGCAGTAGGAGCTGCAATGCTGCCCTCTTTATGGGCATATACTGTCTGATAGCGTTCAGGGTTTTTTAATGGATTTTTTATATAAGGAGGCAAGACAATTTGCCCGTTTCTTTTAATAAAATAATCTGGATTTCTGTTGAATTCTATCTCAAAGTTATAGCTCTCTTTTTTAAGAATCCTTGCTTGGATGTAATCATCGAAGATAATTATTGTGCCTTCTTTAGGTTTTCTACCTTGAACAAGGCATTTAAATATCCTCTCCGACATCCTTTTCAGAAGGGTTACCTTTATGGCTCCACCAGTACTCTTTCTTCCAACAAGAAGTGCTCTTGAAACCTTGGTCTCGTTTATTACCAGAACATCATCTTTATTGAGAAACTCAAGAATCTGCTTAAACCTTTTATGAAAAATATTGCCTTTCTCATAAACTAAGAGTCTTGATTCTTCTCTTTTCTTGCTTCCTTGTTGGGCTATAAGCTCTTTAGGCAAATTATAATCATAATCAGATAGACTTTCTTTCATCAGTTGGGAGGAAATAAGTTTTATTATTAAATTTATCCTTAGAAGAAAGATATGTCCTTAAAAACATATATTACCTTGTATTTTTCTTCGGCTGTTTCCTTAAACCCGAAATATTTGTTCTTGATTCTGTATATCTCCATATCTCCAAACTTGAATTCGTATTCAGCCCCAAGACTATTTAACTCTTTCTTTGAATAGGTTTCTCCTGATTTAATCTTGTCGTCTATACTCGGATTCATTTATCTCCTTGCCCCTCAATATGGCTGATCTCGTTCAATTCTTTCTTTGATAATCTTTCCAAGTCAATATAAAAATCTGCTTCCCGTTTAATCTCTTCAGAGGTAACACTTTGAGCCCCAAAGACTATTACATGTTTGCCGAGGTTCTTTACGCTCTTCATAGATTCTAAAAGGTCTATATCGCCTGATAGAATAACAACGATATCAAAAGCATCGGTATATGCAAAATGTACCAAATCAACAGCCAGCTGCACATCAACTCCTTTCTGATATATCTTTAAGCTTGAAGGATTGAACTTTAAAGGCGAGGTTCTTATCTCTAAGAAGTAATAGTTTTTAGCATCCTCCAAGAATTTCTGTTGAGCTTTGATTTGGTTCTTAATATACTCTATAAGAGAATCAATTTGCTTCTTGGAGAAGTTGCTTTTCTTATTTTTAAGATGCTCAGCCTTTCTTATTAAATCCTCAGTATATTCTCCGGTATAGTAATATGTTCGCAGGTGCATCAGTTTGCAATCCTTGTATTGAATATTTTTCTTAAGATAGTTTATTACAAACGGATTTATCTTATTCAGGTCTAATATCCTGTTCTTCTTGCCACTTGAAACCTTCTGCAATCCGTTCTTGAAATTGTCTCCGTCTATTAAAATTAGTACTCTCATTTTATTCTTTTTAAGAGAATTGGGTTTATAAAGCTTTTGTCTATTTGGGTTCTGCTTTATCTTTAGAAGTGATTGTATATCTTCATGAGCAATCTTCTTCTCAGATTAAAAACCTTTTCTTTCAAAAAGTAGTTGTTTTTATACAAATCCTCTTATTTCTCCAGACTAAACAGAAAGTCCACCAGCTCAATATAAGTAGAGGCTGAGAAGGCCTGAGCAAAGGCGCCATGGCTCGTCTGTTCCTCAGCATCGCTTAATTCAGAGGCGAAACCAAGGGCATGTCCGAATAGAATGTCAAATGTTGAAGCGCTAAGAATCTTTGCTATCTGTTTGCTGTATTTCCTTCGGTCGAAATGGCTTAGTGCGATTGCCGCAATATTATTGATGAAATACCATGAATCTCCTCTATGATAGCTTTTTGCATCTTCTCCAGTATGTTTAGGATGGAACAGTTTTGATTTCTTTGAGATTGTAGAAAAACCACCCCAGTCTAGCCAGAGTTCTTCCAAAGCGCTCTGGAAGCAGATATTCCATTGATGTTCATCCAAGAGAGAAGGATAGAAGTAATAGGCAATAAAAATGTTTAGTCTTATCCATTGATTCTTGAGGTTATCAACTAAGAAAGAGCCGTTCCAGAATTCCTTTTTAACCTTCCTTTTCATCTCCTCACCAATCTCGATATATTTCTTCTGAGAGGTAAGCCAATGCATCTTATCAAGGAGATATAGCATCATTGCTTGGATTTCAATGTTAAATCCTTCTCTATCGTCAATGTCATATGAGGAGTCCATCCAAGTTTCCTTAGGATGTGAATACACTAATCCATCTTTTATATGAAACCTAATCAGATGATCAAGTTCCTTTTGCGCCTTATCCACAAACTCATGGATATGCTTGTTTTTGAACAAAGAGTTCTTTTTCTTATGAAAATCATAATCGCTTTCCTTGCTTAAGAAGTTGTCAAAAACCCTCTTGAAGATAAAGGCAAAGGCATCAATGCTGAATATCCCTTCCTTTTCCTCAATCTTTGTTTTAATCTTGCCTTTAATCATATGATTCATCATTCTTAATGCAAGCTCAAGCCCTTTCTTCTTGTTCTCTTTGAAAAGCCAGTAAAGGGATATGGCTTCATCCCGCGCCCATTCCTCAGGGAACCACGGGATTCCCGCCATGATAAACCTGTTATCCACATTTAGAATCTCCATGTTCCTTTCGGCAAGGGAGTACGCAAAATCAAGGTGTGCAGAATCTAAGTTTTTAATCTTAAAAGGTTCAAGTTTGCTTTTGAGTTTGTTAAACTTCGAGAATAACTTCTTGGCTTTCTTTATTGCATATTCTCGATTAGAGCTAGGAACAATAACCATCCTATCTGTCAGGAATTCTACAGGGCAATACACATATCTTGAGAAGGGAGGAGAACCCCTTTCCTCATCCAACTCATATTTGACTTCTTTCCAATCCTTAATTTCCTTAGCAGAGCCAGAGAAAGCAACGGCCACAAATCTCTCAAACTCAGTTTTGCCCATTGATTCATCCTCTCTGTCATCCGTAATCTTCCTGAAATGAATAAGAGCAATGTTTTTCTTTAATTCGATATGATATATCCTGCCCCATTCTCGATTATCAAACATCTTTTTTATATCAAAATAAGGTCTTACAGAATGGAATATGTTGAGCTTGAGAAATAGGGACCTGGTATCCTCTGGCATAAAGAACTCTTCCTTTAGAACCGAGCAATCCACACTAATCCTTCTCTTTTCTATCGTTATATTCGCAGGCGGTTCCTCAATATTCGGCAGGATTATTGAATCCAGTATTCGGAACATCTCTTTATTAATAGTATCGTACCAAAAGAAGCCGTCATACCTTGTCTTCTTAGAGAGAGGTTTGGAAAAGAAACTACCGCCTTCATCTCCCAATAATAACCTTGAATCCTCATCACTCTCGACAAAGAGTTTTTTCTTATCTCCTTTATACTCAATATTAATCAAGCGAACCACCCTTATAAAAGTTAGCAGCATCTTCAGGCGGGATGACATTAACATAACTCCCTGTAAGCTCAACCCCACCCCATTTTGATAATCTTGGATGAATTTCTACATGGAAATGCAGATTAAATTCTTCCGGACTCTGTATAAACTCGATATTAAAAGGAGCGTTCAATAATTTAAGTTTTTTGGCGATAAACGAAATATGATGGGAAAGTTCATCAAACATGCCTTCTATTTCTCCTAGATTTCTGAAATGCTGTTTTGGAAATATTGCCACCTGAAAGTTGTTTATGGATGCATAAGGAGCGAACGATATGAAGTTTTCTGTTTCAAGTATGCTTCTTAATGAATCTCTCTCAATGTCTATTATCCTGCAGTATTCGCAGGAGCCATATCTGTTGCTTTTTGTAGCTTTCTCATATACCTCTTTTGGGATATGATTCATAGAGAGTATTTGAGAGTGGGAATGGATTAAAGAGATGCCAGCATCTGCTCCATGGTTTTTGAACGGTAACACATATCTTACTCCAGGAATCTTATACATCTCCTTACATCGCCAATTGAATATTCTTAATAGATTAGAAATTCTCTCAATCTCAAAGTCCCAGAGCTGTTTCTCATGTTCTCTTGTTTCAATTATGATTTCATGCTTGCCAAAAGCATCTGAGAATGTGAAGAAATTGTCTTCTGTGTTGATATTTGCATTCCCTTTTTCTTCAGTAATTGGAAATTTGTTTGGTATCCAGCGCATATCCCAATCTCCATCCTTTTCAATCCGGCCAATCTCTCCAGTAGCCAGATGTTCGTTGCCCGGACAGAAAGGACAGTTCTCTTTGCTTTTCTTGGGATCCTTAAAAGCATCGTCTCTAACAAAGTCTCTTGGCCTCTTAGCTCTATTGCTTGCAATAAAAACAAACCTGTCCAAAACATAGTCTTTCCTGAGCTCCATATTATTCCTTCCCTTGAATGGCTAATTCATGCGCCTTAAAGTATTTCTTTACAAGTTTACTCCAATCCGCTTTATAAGAGGTATTCTTCGCTTTCATCTTTAACTGAATCCTGTCGGCTTGACTGTTATTGCAGTAGCTTAGCATCTTGTCAATAAGCTGGTTTACCCTGTCATGATAGCTCTTGCCCTCAAAATTGAGCACGAAAACTCCTTCATCTTCCAGTCCTTGTTCTCTTATAAACCTGCCAAACCCTGCAAGGTCTGTAGTTATTGAAGGCACTCCAAAGGAGATAGATTCTAAAGGAGTATAACCCCAGGGCTCATACATAGATGGAAATACAGACAAGTGGCAGGCAGAAAGGGCCTCAAAATAATCCAAATCAAGCAAACCATCCGCGCCATTAAGGTATATTGGGTAGTATACTACCTTAACCTTGTTCTCTTTTGAATTTGTTAGGTTGTTCGCCCTTAAAGCCGACAATATCAGGTCAGACTCATTATTGATGATATGAGTGCAGACTGGTGCATTGCCCTTACTTTTTATAATGTCTTTAACTTTTGAGAATTTGGAATGGAAATCCTTCCCCAAAATCGTTTTCAATGAAAGATTCTTAGAAGAAAACAAGGAATAGAATATCCTCTGTCTGATTTCATTTTGACTCTCATCATATGAATCCATCAGATCGTCAAAATATCCCTTAGCTTTCATCAACTCAGTATTGATAGCTCCATTATCCGCGGGGATGAAGAAGAATACAAAGATTGTCTTGTTTACCCTTGACTTCTTGAGCTCCTTGTCCAATTCTCCTAAGGCATCTATAAGTACATTTAGACCTTTTGAGTAGAATTCATATCTTCCTGCAACAAAGAAGGACAAACTTTTCTCTAAGTCAATAGCATAATAAGGATAGAACATCTTCATCAGAAAAGTCCTCATCTTCTCTCTGAAAAGTCTGTGCTTAACAGATGCTTCCTCAAAGGTAGGGAATGAGCTTGCGTCAAGGCCATTTTCCACAATAACCTCAGGTTCCCTCCCTAAAAGAAGCTTTGCCTCCTTGCTAGTAATCTGACTTACAGTGGTAAAAACATCAGCATTCTGAGCGCTCGCCTTTTCAGTTTGATGCTTGGTATGAACCTTGAATTCCTTTGCCTTTTCATCAAAGTCCCAACCCGATTCAAACAGATATGTTAAATCCTTGTTGCCCCCAGCTAATGTTCTGCCCATAACAGTAGCATGAGTTGTGAATACACATCCAACTTTAGATTTCTTGGCTTTAAGGTAGAGAAGACCAGCGCCGCTCAGCCATTCATGGAAATGGGCTACAATCTTAATCTCAGGATTAAGCCTCTCGAAGCTTTCGATAAATCTGCCTGCAAGATTAGCCCATAAAATAGGATAATCATAATCATAGAAATCCGAGTTAAGAGAATCAATCTTAAAGTGCTCCCAGTTAAAGGCCTTTATTTCATTAGCTAATCCAAAGCAATTACTAACATCTATGAGAATTACCTTAGGCATACCAAAGGTGCGCCATCTCCCATAATGGGCTATTGCCCCCACTTTAGACAGCTCTTCAATGCTTTTCTTAATCTCTTGAGGTGGTTCTTCCTCAACAAACTCACCTTTAACCTTATCAGCGATATAGGGCCCAATCAGAACATATGAATCATTATAATATGACTTCATCTGTCCAATCTTCGACTGAACAACCCTATAAATACCTCCAACCTTGTTGCAGACTTCCCAACTCACCTCAAACGCAAAATCCGGTTTCATATAGCAAATCTCCTCTTAATCTCGTAATATATCCGTCTTGGTTTTTGTCCTTACTTACTATCTTTGCTTGCCTCGTTAAATAGGCAAAACTCTCAAACAAAGTAATCCAAAGCTCAAGCCGATAGGTTGATAATCTCTCTCAGCAAAGCTATTTCTAATCTCAAAGGACTTCTGATTCCCACAATTCTCTCAGCCAATTCCTCTTCCTTGAACACATCCTTGAGCCAGTTGAAGATATCATTTCTATCGTCATTAACATGATAATAGAATACATCCTCACTCATGCAATCCAGCGCATCCACAAGGTCCATGATATTCTTTAATACCTGGCCATCACACACAAGGAAGTATTGTTCAGGTTTTACCTCTCTAAGCAGATTCTTGGCCTTGGAAGAACCTCTGCGAGCCCCTGTATGCTTTTTCTTGCTTGTTTTCTTGACTTTCTTGCCGGTCTTTACTTCCTTTTTTACCTGAGCCTTTTTCTTTCCTTTCCCTTTACTTTTCTTTGAACTCTTTGCAGTAGCCTTTTTGGTTGCCATCTTACCACCTCAATCATAAACTAATCTTTAATTCCTTTGATTTAACTAAATTGTTATTTTCTCTTTAACTTTGTTTTCCTCACATTCCTTTTTCTTGTTCTTTAAGGATATCCTTTCTTTAATGTCTGAGATGATGTTCATAAAATAGATATATGCTTCATAAGGAGTATCGTAAGGATTGAAGTATTTATGAACATCACCATCATTGAAGTATTTAGTGCACATGTAGTAAAAGTGGTCTGAGGTTTGAAGAGCCCTCCATTTCTTGATAAGCTCCTTGTCGCCGCTTTCCTTAATCAGGCTTTCCATTTCATAAAGTTTTTTGAGCGAATCATTCTGTAAGGCATTTCCCTGCCATGCTGACAAATCCCGTTCAGTATCAGCCCAGGAAAGATAATAAGGGCAGTCTACTATGCCTCTCGGCTGTAGGGTATCAGCAGCTTCAGATGGATTCAGGAAAGAATAACCCTTCCTTACACCAATATCTATGAAATGCTTGAAGAAATCAAATATACCTGTTTCCCTCCACTGATGCTCCCCAAAAGTCTCATAATCCATAAACAACCCAATCAAATCTGAATTGCCCCTCAACTGGTCAATCCAATGGCTGTATTTCTCAGCAGTCAAAGGCCATTCTTTCCATCCCTTTTCAGAGAATCTAAAAGCAATGTCATCAGAGAGCTGGAAATTCTTTAGCAGAACCTTTATGTTGCTGCTAGGATTTGTGTATACAAAGTTGGGCGACCTGCCTCGCAATATGGAATCAGCCCCCTCAACCAGAATGGTTTTGAAACCCAATCTAGCAACAAAGTCAGCAATCCAGTTCGAATAAATAAGCTCAGTATTCCTAAAAGCAGAAGGGGTTTTGCCAAACTCTGCCTCTATCATCTTTCTATGTTTCTCAATCTGTTCCTTGAATTCATTTCTTGAATGAAGGAAAGATAACGAATGATAATATGTTTCAGCTAAAACCTCAGTGTTCTCTGATGAACATATCCTCTTGAAAAGATAATAGGTTTTAGGAAAATATCTCTTTGCTTGTTCTATAAATACACCTGAAAAACTAAAAGCTACCTTGAAATCAGGATACCTTTCCATTAACTCAATGAGCATCCTTGTAGTAGGGATATAACACTTCTTTGAAACCTTCTCCATAATCTCAAAATTCTTCTTTTCATCAAAATAAGCCTCAGAATTACCAATATCAAAAACCCTATATCTGTTAATCCTATGCGGCTGATGAACCTGAAAATAAAAGCATATGTTTACCATTTTCTATTCTCTTTATCTTTCTCTTGCTTATGCTTATTTATGAGCGTATATAAAACTTTTTACTTTTTAGTGCAAACTTAACTATTAACTCATACTTTTAACTCAACTACTTAAAACATCTTCATATATTCTCTTGCACTCCTCAGCTCTGGAATCCCAAGTAATCTTTTTAACCTCAAAGAATCCATGCTTGGATAAAGTGTGATACAAGCTTTTATATCTCAGCAAAGCCACAATCTTATTTGTCATCTCTTCAATATCCCAAAAATCTACAGTTAAGGTATTCTTTAGAATCTCAGAGACCCCTGATTGCTTTGATATTACAGTAGGGGTGCCGTTGGCCATCGCTTCCAAGGGCGTTATTCCAAAAGGCTCTGAAACAGAAGGCATAACATACACGTCCGCCATTTGATATATTTTGTCTATATCATCGCCTGTAAGAAAACCAGTGAAGAAGACCTTGTCCGAAATGCCCAAATGCACCGCCTTCTCCATCATTTGCTGCATCATATCGCCAGAGCCCGCGATGAAAAACTTTGTGTTGGGTTCGAATTCAAGAACTCTTTTAGCTGCCTCAAGGAAATACTCCGGTCCTTTCTGTATTGTTAATCTTCCCAAGAAAAGGACAATATGATCCCTTGAGAAAATCTTGATTGGCTTCTTATCCCGTTGATAAACCTTATCTTTTACATCAACTGCATTGTGCAATACCCTTACCTTCCATTCAGGAATGCCGTATTTCTTTACGACAATCTGTTTAGTATAATTGCTAACTGCGATAATCAAATCACATTTCTCAAACCCTTCCTTTTCGATGTTATAAATATCCTGATTAGGATGACCTCCCGTCCTGTCAAACTCTGTAGCGTGGATATGCAATACAAGCTTCTTTCCAGAATCCTCCTTAACCTTAATACCAGCAGGATATGTCATCCAGTCGTGAGCATGAATCAAATCAAAATCAATATTTCTTGCAACAAGTCTTACTTTCTCACTATAGATGTATACCTCCTCCCGAAGATTGCTTCCATAAAAAGAATCGCTCTTAGAGCCCTTAATAGATAATCTGTCAATACTCTTTCCTGTTTTAGGATTAATAGAAGAATAAGGCATGAGATTAGAATCAATGAAATATGGATTGATATGGGAATAATCCAGACCTTCATTCACCTTAGCATTAAGAAGGTTGAGGAATGAGTTTGAAATAGGTTTTGGGGATTTAGGAATGATAAAAGAGATATCAACCCCAAGCTTGCTCAATCCTTTGGTCAAGCCATAACAGGCAGTTCCGAGTCCCCCCGTTTTATAAGGTGGAAATTCCCAGCCCAGCATTAAAACTTTCATTCCGAATTGCTCACCTCTTAAATATCCCTAGGATTTTGATGTTGTTTTGAGTCGCACATCACAAAAATCCCTACTCAAAACTAGCTAATTCCAGTCCTCCCTTTAAACATCCAATATTTCCTTACAGTTCTTTAGAACGACTGGCTTTAAAAGTTCCTAACTACTATGGAGTAAATATTGTAGAAAAAAGACTCAATCTTTCATTGATTTTTCATTAATTTTATTACAACAATTTTATTACAGTAGATTTCACTGCATATTGGGCAGGTTTTTTAGACCTGCTTTAGAAAGCATCTTCTTCATCTTTTTATCAGAGCCCTTCATCATCTTCATAAGCTTCTTTGATTTACGATATTGTTTAATAAGTTCCCTTATAACTTCCTCAGATATGCCACTCCCTTGCGAGATTCTCTTTATCCTAGAGGCATTAATAATCTCAGGCTCTGTTAATTCATCTTCAGTCATAGAATTGAGGGCATGCTTCCAGAGCTCCATCTTGCTCTCTTGCACCTCTAGCATCTATTTCTTTATGTTGAGATTCGACATCCCAGGAATCATACTTATAACCTTATTTAGAGGACCCATCTTTTTTACTGATTCCAATTGCTCGAACAAGTCTATTAGATTGAATTCTCCTTTAAGGAATCTCTTTGATTTATCCTCCATCTCTTCCTTATCATATACCTCTGAGATGCGGTCTAACAGGGCCTGAATATCTCCCATGCCCAGAAGTCGCCCAACGAATCCTTTAGGGTCAAATTTCTCAAGGTCGTTAATCTTTTCCCCTGTTCCAATGAATTTTACCTTTGTGCCTGTGATTGCACATGCGGCCAAAGCGCCCCCGCCTTTTGCAGTTCCGTCGAGTTTGGTTATAATCACGCCGGTAACATTACAGCTCTCATGGAACGCCTCAGCCTGCCTCTGGGCGCTTTGGCCGATATCAGCGCTTATAACGAGGATTCTTTCGTCTGCCTGCACTTCTTTGTTTAAGCTGTTTAGTTCTTCAATTAGTTCTTTTGAGAGTGCGTCTCTTCCTGCTGTGTCTACTATCACAACATCGTACTTTTCTTTGTGGGGTTTGAATTTCTTGTATATATTTATAGGATTTTTTTCGTCTTCTATGCCATAGAAATCTACTCCTACCTTCTCGCTCAACTGCTTTAGTTGGTCGTAGGCGGCAGGTCTCCATGTGTCTGTCTGGACTAATGCAACTTTATAACCTCTTTTTTTGTAGTAATTGGCTAGTTTTCCTGCTTGGGTTGTTTTTCCAGAACCAAATAATCCAACAAGCATAATCTGGGTAGGCTTCTTTTCAATCTTAATGCCTTCTTCCTCTTCTCCGAGAAATTTGACAATCTCTTCGTAAACTATCTTTATTACATAATCCTTTTTTGGGATGCCTTGGGGAATATCCTCTTTGAGAGCTCGGTCTCTAATTCTGTTTGAGAGCTCTATTACTTGAGAGATATTCACGTCAGATTGAATTAGGGCTCTTTGCACTTCCTTTACAATCTCGTTAATGAGCTTCTTGTCTATGAAAAGCGCTGATTTGAGCTTGTTTATAGATGCCCTTAAGGATTCGCCAAGTTTCTCTAATACCATATTGCCTGGGGAGGGAAGGCCTTTTATATGTTTTATGGTTGATTTTTGGTTGATTTCTTTCTTTGCCAGTTATGGATGTGGCTTGAAATAGGTCGCTGGAGATTAGAGAGTGTATGGCTGGAAACTAGAGAGTGTATTTGAGTTTATATTCTATTCAGGTTACTTTTGTATAAATTTTCTTATTATGGCCCTTGCTGTTATGACTCTTGCTTTTATGGCCTTGTTTTCAATACTTTTCGACCTCCGCTTCTAATACCCTTTCATCCTCTGCTTCCGTAACCTTGTTGCTTCCATACTCTTACCTTGTTGCTTCCATACTCTTGCTATAACAAATTATAAATAGTATGGGTTTATCATTGTTTTAAAATGGATGATATGGAAAAGAAGGATTGGATTGAGGCTGGTAGGATTGCTGCCTTAGCGAGAGATTATGGTGCTGGCTTGATAAAAAAAGGGGCGAGGATTAGAGAGATTCTTGATAAGGTTGAGGAAAAGATAATTTCTGAAGGCGCAACTATGGCTTTTCCTGCTCAGCTTTCTTTGAATGAGACGGCTGCTCACTCTTGTGCTTCTATTGATGATGATAAAATCCTTATGGATGAGGTTGTTAAGCTGGATGTTGGTGCTATGGTAAATGGTGCTGTAGGCGATACTGCTGTTACGATTGATTTATCTGGAGAGAATGCTGATTTGTTGAAGGCTTCAAAGGAGGCGTTTGGGGCTGCCTTTAAACTTATTAAACCTGGTGTTTCAGTTTCTGAGCTTGGTAAAGCAATAGAGAAGAAGATTCAATCTTTTGGTTTTGAGCCCATTCGTAATCTTTCTGGGCATACGATTGAGAGGTATGAGTTGCATGCTCATCCAAGCATACCTAATTATGATAGTGGAGATGATTTTAGGCTGGAGAAAGGACAGGTGGTGGCGATTGAGCCTTTTGCTACATCTGGCGTTGGAAAGGTTAAGGAAGCGGGGCTGCCAAATGTGTTTGTAGAGGTCGAATTAAAGCCGGTAAGAAATCCTATTACTAGGCAGATTATTAAGGAAATAATGGGCTTTCACGGAATGCCTTTTGCGAGGAGATGGCTTGAAAAGAAGTTCTCAAAAGGAATGGCCACAATGGCATTGTCCGAGCTTATGCGGCTGGAGATGATTAAGGACTATAAGCCATTAGTGGAGCAATCTCAAGGTTTGGTAAGCCAACATGAGCATACTATTCTTGTTTTGGATGAGCCCATTATTCTGACTAAGGGGTAAATTTGTTTGTTGTTTCTAAGCAAAGAGAGACCAAATCAGCTAGCCCAATGGTTATAAGAGATTGATTGAGCTGATCAGAATGAGAAGTATGGAAACTTCAAACCGTTTAATGTTGTAAATAGGTGCTATTATCACATACAAAAGCAAAACCAGTATAATTAAAGTAAATATAGTTATCTTTGATTCGAACGCACAGCCACTATTTATTTATTTCCAATTATGCTGCATTTATTATGTTGTATTCATTATGCTGCTTTTATTATGCTGTATTTGAGAAATGGAAAAGATACTCACGTGTTCTAGGCATAGAGTTCTTATCGCAGCAGCATATAAGGGATGAGCATATATAGGAAAGCATGGATATTCTGAGTATGGATATTATTTATAGAAAGGTATAAATATTATTTATTCTAAAAATTAATAAAATAAGAGATAACCAAACAAATTAGAATAAGATGGGAACTGAAACCTAAATGGGGGTTGAAAATAAATTATTATGGCTACACCGAAAAAGGTTTTGACTGAGATGCCCTTTGACTCAGTGTGGTTTTCAGTAACCTGAGTAACAACACGCTGCTGATGGCTGTAGTAAGTTTCATAGATTTTTGCTTTGTTTTTTTGTTAGCAAACTACTTTGATTTCTAGCAAAGGATTTTGCTACAGTGAATTTGTGTGAGGTTGCCGAGTTTATTTCCCGGCATGACTTGGTTTAATTAGCTTGGCTAATGGGCAGGTTGGTTCAATTTGACTGGGATATAAAAGGGCTTTTGATAAATGGGACTCCGAAAGTATTTTTTGGATTTAGTTTCGCTACTGTTGCGATTTTTGAATCGCAGAGAGGTCAGTTCATTTTACAGTTGTTTTATGAAGTCTGCCTTTAAACCTTTTATATTGGCTGTCTTCATCTTTTTATTTTTAGGAAGCAGTGCGAACGACTCTTATGCTTATACAGAAATAAATTCCTGCACTGAACTCAACATAGAAGGTGAAGAGTACAGATTAACCACAAACCTTACTTCAGTTTCTGGGACTTGTATGAATATTTCTGCAAACAATGTTACGCTTGATTGCCAAGGTCATCTAATTGAAGGTGGGGGCTGGAATGATGGGGCGGTTGAAGTAATAAGAGAGTCTTCTAATGATACCTTTGTAACAATAAAAAACTGCATCTTTGATTTCTGGTATTATAATATTTACCTGAGCAATGCCAATCATGTTACAGTATATAATTCATCATTTTCTTACCCTTACAGCTATTCGGCTACAATTTACGGTTCATACTCTGATTATCTTAATGTTTCCCACAGCACAATAAATTGCGGTTCAAACACGCACTATAAAGGTATAGAATTGGACCACTCAGACCATGCTAATATGGAGCACCTGTCAATAACAAATTGCAAGTATGCGATTGACTTGTATGAATCGCTCTATTCAACAATTGTTTATAGCAACATATCTGATTTTGAGCTACTTTATCTTAGGGAATCAGATCATCTCAATGTATCGCACAACAACATAAGCAACAGTTCTGCAGATGATTCTGTGATACTTGCGTCTCAGTGTCATACCTCTGTTTTTGAAAACAATACAATCTCTGATAATTCTGAAGCTTATGCTCTTTACCTGGGCAATATTCAGGGAACAACAATTCACTCAAATGTGATAGAAAGAAATCAATATGGAATATTTGCAGTTGGTGGCTCAAGGGGAAATAATTTTACAGATAATATTGTGAGAAACAACAGCGAATTTGATATATACAACTCTCCTAGTTCTTCTTCTTCGACTTGCATTAATTATTTCACGAATAATACTGGCACAAACAACCTGCCTTTATTATATTATAATCAAACAGTAACACTTG
>CAZOKS010000013.1:0-23935 GCA_964580745.1 uncultured Methanosarcinales archaeon
TAATGATGTGATTGCGCCTGATGTCAATCTGAGCAGCCCGGAAAATGATTCGCAGATATCATACGGTGATGCTCTTCTAAAATATATTCCAAGCGATTCGGGGAGCTTGAACAATTGCTCTTTATTTATCAACTCGACTTATCAGGCTACGGATGAGAGTATTGAGAATGGAACAGAGCAAAGTTTTCAGCTGAATCTTGAAGAAGGGGATTATACTTGGCAGGTAAAATGCACTGATGGTGCTGGGCATACAGGGGAAAGTCAGTTATGGAGTTTCACTGCAATAAACAATGATGCTACTTCCACCAATATAAGCTTATCAAAGAACAATCCTGAGAAGGGGGAAACGATAAACATATCAACTGAAACAAAGGATGCTTTTGGAAACCTCATTGATTCTCCTGTAACAACTTCAATAGCTAAAGGAATAACTTCGGCACCCTGGTGGAACCTTAACTGGAAGAAAAGAAAGAATATCTTGTTGAATGAGACAACCGGCTCTGATATTGTTAATGGCTTAACCAAGATTAATATCACAGGGCTTTCGGGAAACATACAAAATTGCTCAAAAGAGATAAGAATTGTTTATAATTCAGAAGGAGGAAAAGAGATTCCTTTTGATGTTTATGATGGAGATGATAGTAATTGGTGTTATGTTGGTTTCAGAGTAAATCTTACAGCCAACGAAGTAAATAATGCTGATTATTTTGTATATTATAACAACTCTGAAGCCAGTGAACCATCTTACTCTGTTTCAACATATTCTGCGATTACCTTTTATGCTCAAACTGCTGCAGGCGATGAAGGCACTCCAACCAATCCTGGCAACATTGTGGGCTTCACAGATAACACATACGCTGAGTTGTATTTGTCTGGAGGAGGCGGAGGATTTGAATCAGCGCATGGCAGGGATTTTATAAACCAAACTCCAAGTGGAGAAATCAAAGAAGTTTATGTGCGATACAGATACGAGATTCCTGTTATAGCAGGCAATTGGTCTTTAAGATATAGCGTGGATGACGGAACAAGCTATTCAAATGCATTCAGTGGAACTAATACACTATCTAAAATAACTTCAAGCTGGTACAATATAACCTCTGATTATGCTGAACTCAACTGGACTGAATTGAACAGAACAAGGCTTCAGGGGAGGATATACAAGCCAGGAGGCGGAACAACAAGCCAGATGTATCTCTATTGGGTGGAGATGAATGTTACCTACCTGCCAACCAGTGATGTTACACAAACAGTCCTAGAAGAAGATGTAACGCTGGTGGCAAACAAGAGCGATTCTACTGGAAGGGATGGTATCTGGGTTTGGAACTGGTCAACATCTGAGTTTGAGGAAGGCAACTATACTGCTCTGTCAGCTTCCACTCCATCTGATAAGGATGATTCCTACGATTATGAAACCTTTGAGATTGTTCCAGACACTACACCACCAGAGATAACCCTGATAGCTCCTGAAGGTTATGAAGAAAGGGGTTCTGGCAATGTTAACTTCACGTACAAGCCGTACGACATAAATCTCGATACTTGTATCCTTTACTTTGGACCGGATGGATTGGAAGCGAATGAAACTGATTCAAGTCCCTTGAACAATCAAGAGAATACCTTTGAAGATATCTACTTTGATGTGGGAGTTTTTGAGTGGAATGTATGGTGCAATGACTCTGAAGGTAATGCGGGATTTGCAGATAGTAATTTCACATTGAATATAAGCGCACCTGACCTTGTTGTTGAGGAAGATGATATCTGGTTTAGTGATGAAGCAAGAATTGAAGGAGTAGAGGTTACAATCTTTGCAAACATATCCAATAGAGGATTAAGTGATGCAGATGAGCCTTTTGTTGTTCAGTTTTTTGAAGGCTCTGTTTCAGCTAATAATCAAATAGGAGAAAATCAAACGATTGATTACTTGGGTTCTGGAGAGAATATAACTATTAATGAGAGTTTCAGGTTGGAAGCTGGAAAGAATAATATCTTTGTGGTGGTTAATGGTGATGAAAGTCTCAATGAAACGAGCTATGGAAATAATGAGGCTAATAACACTATCGTAGTTCAATTGTATCAGTATTATTATGGCAACGTCTCAACCGATGTGATTCTGGCAAATGCTAAGGGCTATAAGATTATTGATTATAAAGATAATTTAGGGTTTGGCGGGAACATATTCGTTTCCGATGCAGATAGCAGCTTTGCATATAATAATTTAATAGCGATTGGAAGAAATAGTCTTGGGGATCCTTCATCTGATTTTGATGATATTGATACTACTCTTAACACAACATCATTCGTTGATTCTATAAAAGAGGTTTGGGGCAATGGCACAAATACGCCTATTGAAACAAGAAGTTTTAATCTATCCAACCGGATAATTGAAAATGTGCCTGTTGTAAATAGTACTGATAATGAAAATTTTAAAACAGGTATAGTTTGGGACTCTGATGATGATTCTGGGAATCTCCAATATGATACTTCTGATGATGAGGATTTGATATTTATCGCTGAACTCAATCCAGCCTCAGTGGGCAAATATGGAACCTATGATTTTGAGATAAGGGTGCCTGCTTTGCTAAGGGGATATAAAGATGGAACTGACAAGCTTTCTTTCTATATTGAAATCATTTAATCCAAACGAAAATAAAAAACTATTTAAAGAGGTTTATTAAAGGAATGTTGGGGGTCTGCGTATGAGCTTAATTGGAACATCAAAGGGGGATAAGGATAATGTTCCTGATTCTCTTCCTGAGACTATTCTTGATAGGCATACCCAAGAGCTCAACGAGAAGATTAGAGAACGGAAGAAAAGGGAAATAGAAGAGGACAATAAAAGACTTCCTTTATCATTGAAAAAAGTGGAATATAAGGAAAAAAAGGAAAGCCGAGTTAGAAGCATAATAAACCAAAAAGAGAATAAAGCTTCTAAGGAGAATCAAGAGCAAAAGCAAGATAAAGATATCAATGAAAAGCCAGAATCCAAATCAGAAGAAGACAAGCAGGATACAAAGGCAGGAGAGGGGAGAGAAAGCAAAGACAGGAAGGTGGCTGAAGAAAAGGACGGACAGAAACCGGAGTTCTCTTTTTTCGAGCAGCTTGAGAGGCGGTTTAAAGAGCAAAACGGGCAGAAGAACATACAGGACCATCTTTCAAATAATCTTGTTAAAAGGATGAAGATTTACCATGATTCCTTAAGGAAAGGAGATTTCTTTTTTCTTGACACGGATGACATTGAGGAGAAGATTTATAGGAAGCTAGTCAAGCTTAAGGAACTGGAGTCTGAATGGGTTGTGAGGAATGAGCAATATCAGGAGACAAGAGAACTTCTTCTTGAGAAGGAGGAAGAGATAGAGCAGAATATAAACGAGCTTAAAGAAATGATGAGGAGCGCTGAAAGATTTAAGCTGTTCAGCCAGAGATGCAATGAATCAGAGGGTTTCAGACTTTCTAATGCTATTTTATACTCTCCTCAAGAACTTTTATATGAACTTGAGAAGATGCCGGATGAGGTTTTCAGTCATTATGCCAATAACCAAAAGAATGATTTTGCTAACTGGATAGAGGGGGTTTTTGGGTTATCTGATTTGGCTGAAAAGATAAAAGAAGCGAAGTCAAGAGAAGATTTGATTAGGATTCTAAAGAACTATTGAAATACTGGCTTAGTTTCTGTGCCAATTCTTTAAGGTGTTCTTTATCTCCTGGTTTTGAATTGGCAGGGTTTAATTCTCCTGGCTTATTGATTGGCACCAAATGAACATGTACATGGTCTACTGCTAAACCTTCGACTATCATTCCAATCCTATTGGCTTTGGTATATGCCTTAAGAGGATTAGAAAGTCTTTTGGCGGTATTGAGCAATTGTTCGTATTCCTGTTGCGGCATATCAAACAAACAAGAAAAGTGCTTCTTGGGGATTAGAAGGATATGGCCTTCTTGTATTGGATTAATATCTAAGAAAGCAAGGTAAGAATCATTTTCCCATACCATAAAAGATGGTATTTCCTTTCTAATAATCTTGCAGAATATGCAATCTTCCATTTTTTACCCCCTTTACTTAATATCAGTCTATGCTTTTAAAATCTTTCTAATGTTAGCTAATCAAACATCGAGGTTTTGGACCTGCTCTGCGTTATCCTCAATAAATTTTCGTCTTGCGGCAACATCCTCTCCCATCAGGATGCTGAATATGCGGTCTGCCTCGGCTGCATCCTCAAGGATTACCCGAATCATCCTTCTTGACTCTGGATCCATTGTAGTCTCCCAAAGCTGTTGAGGATTCATCTCTCCTAAACCCTTATACCTTTGGATAGCAACCTTCTCATCTCCGCGCTGTTCAAGGTATCTTTTTAATTCTATCTCTCTGAAGAGGTATTTGGCAGAGCTGCCCTTTCCTACCTTATATAGAGGAGGTTGAGCAATGTAGACGTGTCCTCTCTCAACTAATTCCCTCATATGCCTGAAGAAAAATGTCAATAGTAGTGTCCGGATATGGGCCCCATCAACATCTGCATCTGTCATGATTACTATCTTGTGATACCTGAGCTTCTTGATATCAAAGTCATCTCCAATGCCTGTGCCTAATGCAGAGATGATTGAAACAATCTCCTTGTTTGAGAGCATCTTGTCCAATCTGGCCTTTTCAACATTGAGTATCTTTCCTCTTAAGGGAAGGATAGCCTGAAATTCCCTATTCCTGCCTTGTTTGGCAGAACCGCCTGCAGAATCGCCTTCTACAATAAAGAGCTCGGATTTTCGCGGGTCCTTATTAGCACAATCCGCTAACTTGCCAGGCAGGGATGTGTTTTCGAGTATGCCTTTTCTTCTTACAAGCTCCCTTGCTTTCCTCGCTGCTTCTCGGGCTTTAGCGGCTGTGAGGGCCTTACTTAAAATGGCCTTTGCAGCGTTGGGGTTCTCTGCGAAGAATGTAGAAAGACGCTCAAAGGTTATGCTATCAACTATTCCTCTCACTTCTGAATTGCCTAATTTTGTCTTGGTCTGGCCTTCAAATTGAGGCTCCGGAACCTTTATGGAGAGAATAGCAGACAAACCTTCTTTCAAATCGTTGCTTGTAAGCCGTAAATCATTATTGCCATTCATGTATTTATCCACATAGGTATTTAAGCTTCTTGTCAATGCAGCCCTAAATCCGGAGAGATGGGTGCCTCCTTCTATTGTATTGATATTGTTTACAAAAGTAAAGAGGGTTGTATTAAAAGAGTCTGTATATTGTATGGCCACCTCCACCGATACCCCATCCTCAGTCTTGCTGAAGTATATGGGCTCATGGAGAGGTTTCTTCCCTTCATTAAGGAATTTTATGAAACTTACTATTCCTTCATAATATAGAAAGGTCTCTTTCTTTGGGTTCTCAGGATTTTCATCCACCAGACTGATACAAACACCAGGATTAAGAAATGCCAACTCTCTGAGCCGCGAACTTAGAATCTCATATGAGAATTCTAAAACTGTGAAGATTTCAGGATCTGGAAAGAATGTTATTTTAGTTCCTGTCTCAGAAGTAGGATGGAGCTTCTTCAATTCAGAAAGGGGTTTGCCCCTTGCATATTCCTGTTGCCAATGAAACCCATTCCTTTTAACTTCCAAGATTAATTTGGAGGAAAGCGCATTGACAACTGATACTCCAACACCATGAAGGCCTCCACTAACCTTATACGCTTTCTTATCAAACTTTCCGCCTGCATGAAGCTTTGTCAAGGCAATCTGACAAGCAGGAACACCAAACTTCTCGTGTTTCTCAACTGGAATCCCTCGGCCATCATCTGAAACGGTTATGCTGCCATCTTGATTCATTGAAACATGGATGTTCTTGCAATAACCTGCCATGGCTTCATCTATTGCATTATCGACCAGCTCATAAACCATATGATGAAGGCCTCTTGAAGAAGTGGAGCCTATGTACATTCCAGGCCTCTTTCTTACTGCCTTGAGTCCTGAAAGTACGACAATGCTTTCAGCACCATACTCGGATTTCTCTATTTCATTTGCCTTGATATCCTCTTTTTCAGTCAAAAAAATCACCTAAAATCTTAAACCTAAACTCCTTATCTTTTTGATAGATTTCTACTAAAAGCAAAGCACATCTATTAATAAATCTTTTGTTTGGTTTATATACGAGAGAGATTAAAAACAAGAGTTTGAAGAGATGAATATCTCAAGAGTAAAAATATATTCCCTTCGCTTTTTGAGATGTATCTAATTGTGAGCCTTCCTTATTGGCTCTTGGCCTCTTGGAATCCTTATCTCTTCTGAAAGTTATCCCCAAATCCTTTAAGAAAAGCCCCATTCCTTCTTCCATATCTAAAGGCCCTTTTATCTTGCCATATTTGGCAGGCTTTCCTGAAAAAACCATCAAGTTAGAGGAGATTGCATCAAGGAAAAGAAGGTCATGGTCTACTACTACACAGGATTTTCCAATAACCTCCATTATTGTAGCTATGGTTTTGGCAACCCTTACGCGTTGTTCAACATCCAAATAAGCAGAAGGCTCGTCGAAAAGAAAAATATCCGCCTCCTCTGCCAAGGTATGAGCAATCATCACTCGTTGAAGCTCTCCTCCGGAAAGTTCTGAAAGCATCCTCTCTTTAAGGGAATCGAGTCCTAAAGGATTGATGAGTTGGTTGGAATACTTTTCTATTGCGTCTTTCAAGAATAAAGCTACTAGGGTATCCTCTTTAATCTCGATATATTGGGGTTTATAAGCAATCTTTATATTTTCATTAATCTTGCCTTCATCGGGCTCTAATTCCCCTGCCAGAATCCTCATGAAAGTGGTTTTACCAATGCCATTCTCTCCTAAAACTCCGACCATTGATTTCTTGGATATCTTACCCTGCTCTGACTCCACAACAAAGTCTCCTAATTGCTTCTTCAAAGGAGTCCACTCAATCAGACTTTCAGAAGATTTGTTTATAAATGAGGAATGAGAATAAAATTTGAGCTCATAGTTTCTAAACCGAACATTATCTTCTTTTAGATAGCCTGAAAGATATACATTTATCCCTTCTCTAACAGTTTTTGGAATACTGACAACACCATAAACCCCAGCTTCACCATAAAGGATGTTAATCATATCAGCAAGGTAATCAAGCACAACGAGGTCATGCTCTACCACCATAACGCCCACTTCCGGCGAAAGAAGGCTCCTTATAAACTTGGCTGTCCGAAGTCTTTGTTTAACATCTAAATAAGAGCTGGGCTCGTCAAATATATAGAGGTTGGCATCCTTAAGTAATGTGGCGGCAATTGCGACTCTTTGTAGTTCTCCTCCGGATATGTTAGATATGTTTCTTGATAATATAGTGTCAATGCCTAATGCCTCAGCATATTCCTTTAGTTTGCCTTTTTCATCTACATTAGAGAGCAAGTCCCTCACTTTTCCATCATATTTCTTGGATATCAACTCTACTTTTTGGGGCTTGTAGCTTACCTTGATTTCCCCTTTCTTGAGTTTTTCAAAGAATATTTGGGCCTCTGTTCCCTTAAAATGTTCCAGCAAAGCGTCATATCCAGCCTGCTCATTTATCCTCCCAAAATTAGGTTTGAGCAAACCAGCAAGAATCTTTATTGCAGTAGTCTTTCCTATACCATTTCTTCCGAGAATGCCGGTTACTTTGCCAAAAAAAGGGGTCGGAAGATTATAAAGATGAAAACCGTTCTGACCATATTGGTGTATGGGGTCTTGCTGAAGCTCTTTTGGAAGGTTTATTATAGATATGGCATTAAAAGGGCACCTGTTTGAGCAGATTCCGCATCCAGTACATAGCATTTCATCTATTGCAGCCTTCCCATTTTCATCTTTAACAATGCATTCCTTGCTCATTCGATTGACAGGGCAGAGCTTTATACATAAGTTACCACAGGCTTCTGGATTACACTTCTCCTTCTGGAGAACTGCAATCCTTTTTTTGTTGGTTTTCATTTTTCTTAATGGATTTTGTAATGAATAAAATAAGAAAAGGGTAATTATTTAAAAGTATTGAGCTTATTTGTATTATTTTTAGTACTTTCACAACCTATCTAAATCTATCTTCTTGCCATTTAGATATATCTCAACATCCTTAAAGACCTGATCAAGATGAAGGGGGGCTACTACGCGACCCATAAACCAGTAATTTGAGCCTAAAGCAACATGGGCTGTTCCCAATACCTTTTCGTCTATAATGGTCGTGCCTACAATAGAAGCATTGGGATTCATTCCTATGCCAATCTCACCTATTTTTTTTATGCCCCATGTCGGCATCTTACTCTTCCGGGATTTTTCATTCAGGCTTTTTTCAAGAAGTCGAGCAGCTTCTCCACCCTCTATTGACATTACCTTGCCTTGCTTAATCCTCATGATAATCCTCTCTGAAGCAGATTTTATTAAAGAAACACCATACAGATTCCTTGAACTGCCATCAATAACTACCTTTCCTGTAATCTTATCCCGATGAGGTGCAATAAACACCTCTCCTGGAGGGAGATTACCTCCTAAGCCTACTTTGTTGTACATTCCGTCTGAGCTTATTGCAGTGCCATTTCTTATGTCTGCCAAGAAATCAGTGCCGTTCTTGCTTGTAATCCTTATGGTATTGCTGCAACTGAGCTTGTGAGCCAGCTTCTTGTGTTTTGCTGTAAGGGTCTTATAATCCACATCCATTGCTTTGATTAGGTAATAAAACTTGCTCATAGGCAGGAAAGAGAGGCTGCTTGTAGTGGTAAAGCGATGTTTCTTTATTCTACAGAACTCCCTAAATGAATGACCTATCTTTGACAAAGTGCCTAGTTTATCTGAGACTGCCAGCATAACTATACTTTTATCAGGAAGAAGAGAAAGAGCGTTCTGTACCTCTTCTGAAGGCGGCTTATTGGCTATATGCGTATTCCCTAACTGAACATTGGGGCTAACCCCTAATTTTCTTGCAGCAAGATAATACGTTGCACAAAGGAGAGGAGCGCATCGATTACCCTTCTTGCCAGTATCCCCTATAATCATTAAGATGTCTCCTCTTTCAAGGCCCAAGGCATTCCTCAGAACTCTTTTTATTGAGGGAGCGTATCTTGAGGCCTCTTCCAATAATCCATTCTTCTTGAGAAAAAGAAGACTTTCAAGGTGATTCATGATGATATTCTTAATCAAGAAGTTTTTAAATTTAACGCTATACATCCACCACAACAAGGGCTTCAAAACCTTTCTTGGTCTTTCTCAACTCAAACTTATACCTGGTTATGGCCTTTACCTGAGTAAGAGAAAGTTTAGAAGTGGCCTTATCGCCAAAACAAGTAGCATTTAATTTGTATCTACCATCAGCACTTTCATCTGGAGTAATACAAACCTCAAAATCCGATAAGAAGATGTCCTCAGAATCAGAAATAACAAGCAGTTTGGCAAGCCAATCATACAAAAGCTCCTCAGGAGTTTCAAATAATGAAACTTTAAATTTCCTTTTTTTAGGCACTATATCGCGCTTACAGATTATGCTAAACAATGCCTTTGCAGAATTAACAAAAAGCTCCTCCAAGTTTGCTCCATAAGCTTTAAAGGATAAATCTGAAACAGTATTATCAAGAAATTCAAATTCCTTGTTTTTTGGAGACAGTACCATCTTGTTTTATAAAGCTCAAAAATTAGCTCTTTTTCTTAACTAGGAACATTTTATGGTCTTTCTCAAAAGGAGCCAATTCCCTTTTGTCCACAATATTAAACCTTTTATCAAGCTCTTTCTCCGCAAAGTCAAAAACCGCTTTGGGCTTCTTTGAGACATCAATGCTCCTTGCCTTAAGACATATAATGCCAAAGCCATTAGGTCTTAAGAAAAGCTTAAGGTTTTTGTAGAATATATCCAACTGGTCCTTCTGAGCAATATCTTGGTAAACTATATCGCATCTTCCCACCATCATAGCATAAGAATCAAGATTTCTCGCATCAGCCAAAAGAGGCAGGATATTCCGTCTTCTCTTGGCAAGGAAGAATAAAGGCACTGCAACCCTGCCTGAGAACTCTAAAGCAAAAACTTTTCCACCATCTCCGACTATATCAGAAACATGGCTTACTGTGGTTCCACTGGCTGCTCCAAGATACAACACCCTTTTATCGGGCTGAATTGCTATTTGAGACATCCCTTTATGAAGTGCAGCTGAAAGCTTAGACCTTGTTGGATTCCATTCCCTATAAAAGTCTTTACCATCCTTGACAAGCCGTTCCCCGTACTCACTTCTGGGTTCATAGGGGCACTTGGTATATAAAATAAGAGAATTGCCTCTTTTTCTATAGTAAACGCCCTTGAAATGCTTGAATTGTTCCATTTTAATTCTCTCGGAATGTTTCCATTTGCTTTTTTACTTCATTAGCAATCTTCTTCTTGGTAAAGTAATCGCACCTTGCGCATAAAGAGATTTTATCCGCAAGGAATCTTGCTGCTTTTCCTCTTTTTTTAGGCAATGTCTTTTGGATGAATTGATGCTGAAAGATATAGCCATATTTAGGGCATTTGGTCTTTGACCTCAAATGCTTAAAAAAGGCCTTTTCAGCCCCAAATACTTGAATAGTTGAGGAGGGAAGAAAAGCGAGCCGCCTTAAGGATCCTGCTTCTGAGATTAAACGGGATGCTATTGTGGCGCCCAAAACCTCCAAAAGATTTGGGCAATATCCCTTTAACAATTCTGTAAGAGAATCAAGCAGGGAAGCTCGGAAATCTATTGCCTCTGTTGAAGCCGTTATCATCTGCTTCACAATGTTGAAGGATTTTTCATCAAGCTCTTTCCCTAAAGGGTCTTCTTCAGCCAATTGATTGAATTTTTTCAAGCTTAAACCTGAAAGCATTGAAAAAGTCCTTTCATAATTAAAAGATATGCTGGCAGAATGATAAAATCTTGAAGGAAGGAATTCGCTTGCAAGCTCACCTGCCCTTTTTGAAAGCTTGTTAATTGTTTCATCGGCTTCATCAATTGCCTTAATGGTATTGGAAATTACAATATCAACGTATTCTCTTTTCTTCATCTTGACTGAGAAAATCGAGAAAGCAGTTTGTTTAAAATCATTATAATTGGAGTCTATCAGATGAGAAACAGTCTCTAGCTCTCTTTCTGATAGAGATATCTTCAGTTTGTTCTTATACTCCTTTGGAAGCTGAGCTTTGAATCCGACTAGCCTGCTTATATTATGCTTCTTAATCAACCTTTTTTCCTTATTGATTAAAGTGCCTTCTAAAATATTAACTATCTCTTCTATGTTAAGCTGTTCTTCCTCCAAAAGAGTATCTCCTTCCAACACAAAGAGCCTAAAAGGCAAGGAATATAAGGTTTTCATATTGGAAAGAATTCTTTCTTTTAATATTAATCTTTTGCTTCTTTTGTTTTAAAAACATACCAAAATATTAAATAAAGAAGACTCTTTTAATAGTTAAGATGAAGCTTAAAGCAACTCTCCTAACATGTGGATATTTTATCAAGGAAGGCAAACCTATAATCCAACTATTTCTATGGGATAAAGAAGGCAAAAGAATTGAGGTCAGGGACGATAACTTCCAGCCTTATCTTTTAGCAGAGACCACTGATTTTGATAACGCAAAGAAAAAGATTGAAGAACTGCATAAAGCGGAGTCAAAGAAAGAGCATTTTGTTGTGGAATGCAATAAAATCAGGAAAAAAATAGAATGTGAATCAAAGGAACTTATGAAGATAATCGTAAATAGGCCTTCTTCTGTGCCTGCTCTAAAAGAGAGCATAAAAAAGATAAAAGAGGTTAAGGATGTGCATGAATACGATATCCCTTTTGCTTTTCGTTATCTGCTTGATAATAGAATTAATCCCTTCGAAAATTACAAAATTGAGGTTGAAGAGAAAGAGGGCTTTTATTACCTTAAGGATATAAAACAAGAAGGAAGCCCATTCTTGCCTAAAGGGGTAGGAATTGATATTGAGACCTATGTTTCAAAGCAGGATGAGATTAATCCTAAAGAGGATGCTATATTGATGATTTCGCTTTACAGTAAAGGGCTCAGGAAGGTTCTTATAGCTAAAGATGGAAAAGAAGGAAAGGATTGGATAGAATGGTGTGGTTCTGAAAAAAAGATGCTTGAGAGGTTCTTTGAGCTAATTAAGAAGGAGCAGCCCGGCCTAATATTTGGATATAATTCGGATGCTTTTGATATGAGCTATATTGCTAAAAGGGTTGAGGTTTTAGGTGTAAAGAAAGGGGATGCTCTGGATTTGAGAGAGTATTTCAAAATGATGCCTTCTGTAAAGATAAAAGGGTTTCCACATATAGACCTGTTTAGGTTTATCAGGTTTGCCGGTGGGAGAGGATTGGATTTAGAGAACTACACCTTGAACGAGGTTGCGTCCCATCTCTTGGGAAAGAAAAAGATTGAACTTGATCCACTCAAATTAAGCAATGCCTGGGATGAGAAAAATACCAAAAGAATAGAGGAATTTGCTGAATACAACCTCAGGGATTCAGAGATTACTTACGAGATTGCGCAAAGATTTCTTCCTTCAATAAGAGAATTGACAAGGCTTGTGTGCCTGCCTCCTGAAGAGGTATGTAGGATGAGCTTCTCTCAACTTGTGGAATGGTATTTGATGAGAAAAGCAAGCAATAGAGGTATCTTGATTTCTAATAAGCCTGATAATGAAGTAGCAAAGGAAAGACGAAAAAGGAAATTTGAGGGGGCGTTTGTTTTTCAGCCTACCCCTGGAATCTATGATAATATTGTGGTGTTTGATTTTAGAAGTCTTTATCCGAGCATAATTGCTAGTCATAATATCTCCCCTGAGACGTTCAGGAAAGGCAAGAGAAAGAAGGAAAAGGGTTTTGAGGTGCCGGAAGATAATCAGGGATGGTTTGTTAAGGAACCTACTGGCTTAATCTCAAACTCAATAAAGGATATTCTCAATCAAAGGAAATATGTTAAGAATGAGCTGAAAAACAAGAGGCTTGAGAATTGGGAGAAAGAGCTTTTGAAGGCAAGGGAGCAGGGCCTTAAGACATTGGCTAATTCTATGTATGGGTATCTGGCTTATGAAAGGGCTAGATGGTATTGTTATGGCTGTGCCCGGGCTGTGGCAAGCTTTGCTCGCTACTATATCAAGAGTGTTATAAAGAAAGCGCAAGACAAGGGTTTCAAGGTTTTATACTCTGATACGGATTCGATTTTCATCACATTAGATGGAAAGAACAAGGAGGATTGCCTGGGATTCGCCGAAGAAATCAACAAAGAGCTTCCTGAGGAGATGGAGCTGGAGTATGAAGGCTACTTTAAGAGAGGAATCTTTGTGTTTGCCAAGTCAGGGCCTAAGGGAGCAAAGAAACGATACGCGATGATTGATGAAAATGGTAAAATGACTATTAAGGGGTTTGAGATTATTAGGCGAAATTGGTCAGAAATAGGTAAGAAGATTCAGTGGGATGTATTGAAAATAATTCTGGAGAAGGGGGATGTTGAGGGAGCATTAGAACATCTACAAGAAGAGATAAAGAAGATTAAAGAGGGGAAAGTGGACCTTAAAGAGCTGGTAATAAAAACCAAGATAACTAAGAACATAGATTCCTATGCAAATATAAGCCCTCATGTGGCTGCCGCCAAAAGGATGGTAGAGAAGGGAAGAGTAGTAAGACCTGGCTCCATCATTGGCTATATTGTAGGAAAGCCACAGAATGGAAAGAGCAGTACAATAAGCGACAGGGTGCTGCTTCCAGAGGAATGTTCAAAGAATGATTATGATGAAGATTATTATATCCAGAATCAGATTATTCCTGCGGTGGAGAGTATCTTTAAGACTGCAGGGATAGATGTTTCCGAGTTGTTTAAGAAAGGAAATAAAAACCAAAAAAGCCTTCTTGGTTATTACGCTAAATAGCAAGTTATAAATATTATGAATTGCAGTCATACAATAGGATGATTCACAGAAAGGGTGATGAATTTGCTTTTTAAGAATAAGAAAAACGATTTCAATAAGGATATGAGCAGATATTTGGATAATAGAAGAAAAAAGGATGTTATTAAGGTGCATTCCCCGGTTTCTTCAGAGGATGAGAAGGAGACTCTTGAGGCCATAAAGACCGGCGGGGAGCATGAAACAAAGGTAATTAAAAGAAAGAAAAAAGGGTTCTGGCATACACTTAAATCCATCTTTGTTAAGGAAGTTGAAGAGCCTGAAGATGAGGAAGAGAATTTTGAAGGGGAGCTTGAGGAAGTGGAAGAAGAGGAATTCGAACAACCCAAAAGAGGTTTCTTTCAAAGATTATTCGGAATTGGAAAAGAAGAAGAGCTTGAGGAAGTGGAAGAAGAGGAAGAGCAATACGTCGAAATTATAGAGAAGCTTTCTGAAGACCTTAAAAAGGTGTTTGGGATTACTAATTCAATCATTACATCCTTACCTAAGAGATATGTTGAGAAAATAAAGAATTCTAAGGAGTTCGCAGAATACAAAGAGATTATTGAGAGATTCAATTCCTTTAAAAAGGGTTGGAACGAAATGAAGGAAGAGGATTAATTTTTCTTGTTTTTGGCTTGTTTTAATTTTACTAAGGTTTTGAAAGAAGAGGCAAGGGAGAATCTGTTTTGCCTGGGCTTAAGGAGTTCGGGCATATATGGATTTCTTGGTTTCTTAACCTTCAGATTATTAATGCGTGCATATAACTGCAGTTCTTCCAAAGGGATGTCGCAGAATATAAAGAGTTTATAGGTTGGAAGCTGCTTATTATGAAAGACTATATCTAGGAAGTCCATGCAGATTTCCTCCATACTTCTTACATCTATCAACAAATCAGAATCTTTTTTTCTATCAACAAGTTCAAAGAAGCTTGGATGAAAGAATTTCTTTAGCATAGAGGACGCAATCTTTTTGTTATACTCTTTTCCTTCAAGAAATCCCTTAACTCCCTTCTCTAAGGGCCCGAAGAATCGGATATTGCGCTTCACTCTTTTTTCAATCATATTTGAGAAACATGGTGCGCAGACTATGTAAGGGGTATATTCTATATGGATTATATCATTTTTATGGCGGTTTCGGCTGCAGATTCCGCATTTCTCCATACTCTTCTCCATACTCTTTTGGGAAGAAGCTCGGTTTTAAAAAGATTGCCTGTAATGGGATTTGCCACTTTATGGCAGAATATTGCCCTTTTTAGGCAGGTATCAGATATTTCTCTTCGAAATGAAATCACAAGCAAATATTGGTTTTTAAACAACAGAATTAGAGAAACGAAAACTTTAAATATGTGATTTGACAACACTGAGTAGTGATAAAGGGGGTTAGATATCACATTCAGTCGCTGTCTTTTATATTCATACTAGTTTCTGTATACAGCAGACCACCTCTTCCTTGGGAGGGCTTCATTGCCTTCCCAAGGTTTTTTCTTATTGTCTACTAATTAAAGTTCTGTTCTAAGAGGAACAAAGGCATATTCTTCGGGTGTTAATTGCTTACTGACATTATTTCCCTGCTTATCAATAATAATCATAGGGCCTCTCTGATAAGGACATATCAGCCTTCCGTCATCATGAAGCAGGTTCTTAGCGAGCCTTTGAATATGGGACTCATCCTCATTTTCTATGCCTGCTGTTATTATAATCCGGTCATATCTCTCTTCCCAGCTATCAATCTCCTTAAAGATGTTCTTGCATTGAAAGGATATATTTTGGCATTTGGTGTTTTGAGGTTGAGGGAGATTGTTTTTCAGGGCCTTTAAATTTCTCTTTGCTTGCTCAATAATTACAGGGATTATATCTAAACTCAAAACCTTACCGGCATAAACCAAAAAGCCAAGCAGAGCGGCGTTCCAGCCACTCCCAGAGCCAATCTCTAACACATTGTTTTTTGGCTGGGGGTCTAAAAGCATTAACATCCTTGCCACAGTAGATGGCTGAGAGATTGTTTGAGAATGACCTATAGGCAAAGCGGTATCCTCATAAGGGCTGAAACCAACAAAGAATCTTCTGTCTATTACTTTGATAGCATTAATAATCTTATCTATCTTATTCTTTTCATATTCGCTAGAGGCAAACCCTGAAAGGACTGATTCTATCCTTCTTAACAGAGTTTCCTTTTCCATTTTATAATCATTTAAAGCGAGATTAATTTTAATTAGCTTTTCTAAATTGAAAATAAAGTCTAATTAATAAGGTAAGGGAAAAGCCAAAGAGAGCTCCAAAAAAGAATATCCTTGTGTAGGGGTTCAGAAGAAAAGGGATAATGTTGAGTTTGTAATCCTTATCAAAATATACATCTAAATTCGAAAGCTCCAGAGCGTAATCTGCATAAAGGCTTGCCGAATACAAATCTCTCAAAGCATAGAGGGATTTGGCATATTCCAAATAACTATACCCCATTATTGGGAAACTTCTTTCCTCCTGCTGCTCAGCTATCTGTCTTTCAGCCACCCGAATCTTACCTAGGGTGCTTTTATTATAATATTCCATTGTTAAATATGTGGAGGTCATAAGGTTATTAACATGGGCTTTTGCAGAGGAGGCCTGATATATGCATAAAGCATAGTTTTCTGATTCTTTGTTATTTTCGGCCTGCTTTAGGCGCGCCCGCGCATCTGTTAAAAGAGAAGGGTAGGCTGCTGAGAAATAATCCAGCAAGCCAGAAACCTCAGATACCTTGCTTACACAGGCCTTCTTGAGCTCGGATTTTTCAAGATTGACCTGCTTTTCATCAAAGCCAATAAATCCGCTCCAAAGCTCTGCACTAAACACCCTGTTGACACCATAAGAGATTCCTTCTAAAACCCTTAAATGAACTAATTGGGTCAGATTTCCTTCGTACATTGCGGTTAATTCTGTTCTATTTGCCTTATACTTCCTTAGGATATCTTCAGCATTCTCCAATCTATTAGAGGCCTCATTAAGTCTTTCTATAACAGCTGCATACACCTGCAAATCTCCCAAAGTAGAGTACTCCTTTTCAACTTGTTCTCTCAAATCCCTGCCCCTTTGAGAGGTAATATTTATAAGATAAAACATATAATCTTCCGAGATGTTTCTGGTTGAAAGATACATTGTAAAGAGGTCTGTTAGACTGCTGAAACAAAAGCTCGCTGCAGAGTAGTAATTGCCTTGAGAGCTTTCATTCAATGCAAACCTTAGATAACGCTGGGTTTGATTGAATTCTTCTGAAAAATGAGGAGGAAGTTTAGAAGACAAAGAGGAGTTTACCTCAAAGGCTTTTTCACAGAGGGCTTGAGATATATTTCTCATCCTGGCTGAAAAAGCTTCCGAATCTATTGAACCAGCAGGTTTAGAGAAGTTTCGGCCCGTAAATTCATAGATAATATCATAAAGGTCAAAGACTTCCTTAACCTCCAGGCCTAACTTATCTCCATATTCAAATATGGTAAGATTGGAAGTGATATTAGCGCTTATATTGACAGTGTCATCGATGGTTATTTTGCCTTGCCCTGCGGGAATCAAAACTTTATTTAGACCTTCATCTGCAGCGGCTTTAATCTTTTCCTTTAAACCTCCAACAGGTCCCACAATATAACCTGCATTGATTGTTCCAGTAGTTACTGTTTTCTTATCATATGAAAGTCCTTTAAGAGCTGCAAAGGTAAGAAAACTAAGACTTGAGCCCGCGCTTGGCCCGCCTATAATGGAAGCATCAGCCCTGATAATATAAAAGAAATCAAACTTGGAGCAATCAGTTTCAGCCAGTTTACAAGCCAAATCCCTTGCATACCTTGTAGAAACTTGCAAATCCATTTTGTTGAATGGAAAGCTGTCTATGAAAATCCTGCCTGAGCCAGGTCTAAGCTCAAGATGAGCCTCAGCAATGCTTCCTTTCAACTCTCCATTATCCTCAGAAACCGAAAGAAGAGGGATGGAATAGGATTGTGCATAAGCAGCTGAAGAAGCCAAAAACAAGAAGAATAAGAGAAATAACAGCGATAGTATACAATACCTATATGAAACTTGTTTATCTGTTTCCATCTAAGAGTAGAAACAAATCAGGTGTTAAAAATATTATTGTTTTTCAGACTGGGCTTTAGATGATTTAACCTTTTTGGTATTCTTTGTGTCCTTTGTATCGTTTGTATCTTTTTCAGATTTGGATGTGGTCTTACCTGCTTTCTTTTCTTTCCTTTCAGTCGTCTCTTTCTTAGCATCCCTTTTGCTATCCTTCTGTTGGCCTTTCTTTTTTCTTCTTGGTTTCTCCTTTGGGGACTTCTTTTCCTTGTCCTTTTTCTCATACTTTGGCTTAGAAGGTTCCTTTTGTTCAAAGCCCGCTTTTTCCAATGCCTTGATCACGGCATCGGTAGAAGCTTCGGCCTTTATCTCCAGAACTACCGAAGTAGGCTCAAGATGCTTGATGTTAACCTTTCGCCGTCTCACGAATCCATCGAGTAAAACAAATTGAGAATCCTCATTCTTGATTACTGCTCCAAACTTGCCTGCATCTCTTCCTGCAGTTTTTAGGCATACTCTCCCTATTTCAAACATATTCTTCACCTTAAGTTGATTGATTATAAAAGATTTTCCTTATTTTGCTCAATGATTTTCCTTCTAGCACATGCTGAGCAAAGCATTCCTCCAAAAGGTCTTGAAGGTCTTTTCTCTGTTTTGGAAAGTTTCTTGATTTCAGCGGGTCGTTTACTAGGCACACCAGGCAGAGGCTTACCACAAACAGCACAATGAGCTTTAGAAGGGTTCTTCTGCTCGTAGTGCACCTTAAGGCTTCCTCCGGGCACTTTCTTAAAAACCTTCCTTAGTGACCTTGACCTATGAATTCTCTTAGTCATTATTAGCACCTTCTCTTATTAGGAGAAGGGGAATTTACAAGACTTTAAAAAGGTTATGCTTTGGAGTTTTTTATAAACAGAATTTGATGTGGCAAATGTTTAAATATCTAAAGGTATTGAACAAGATTTTAAAGGGGATGCCTAATGATTGGAATGAAGAAGGGTTTTTTGGATGATAAGAATATTCTTGTTACTGGAGGAACGGGCTCATGGGGTAATGTCTTGGTTAAGGAAATTCTTAAACGATATTCGCCCAAAAAAATTGTGATTTATTCTCGGGGAGAAGTAAGACAGGTGGAGATGAAAAGGAAGTTTAATAATCCTAAGTTGGAGTTTATGATTGGAGACGTGCGAAATAAAGAAAGGTTGAACCAGGCATGCAAGGGAATGGATATTATATTCCATTTGGCTGCTTTAAAGCATGTTACTGTTTGCGAGGAGAACCCTAGCGAAACCATTGATATTAATGTTAAAGGCACTCAGAATGTTGTGGACTGTGCTATTGAAAATGATATTCCAAAGGTGGTTTATGTTTCAACTGATAAGGCCGTCAGCCCTATCAATCTTTATGGGGTTTCAAAAGCGGCTTCTGAAAGGCTTATTGTTAATGCTAATCTTCGAATCGGAAAAACTGTTTTCAGTTGTATTAGAGCAGGCAATGTGATGGGCTCTAGTGGCAGCGTTATTCCTCTATTCAGAAGACAGATTGAGGTTTCCAATGTTATTACTTTAACAGACAAGAGAATGACTCGCTTCATTATGTCCCTAGATGAGGCGATTGGGCTGCTTCTAAGGGCCGCTGAACAGTCTATTGGTGGTGAAATTTTTGTTATGAAAATGTCCGGTGTGCGGATATTAGATTTAGCTGAGGTTATGATTAAAGAACTCGGAAACAAGAATACAAAAATAAAGGAGATAGGTATTCGGCCGGGGGAAAAGATTGATGAACTTCTTGTTTCGCCTAACGAGGTTGAAAGAACAATTGATTTTGGGGATTACTATATTATAATGCCTTATGTGCCCATTAAGAAAGTAATTCAAAAGTATCAAAATAAGAAAAGAGTCGATTTCAAGTTTTATTCTTCAGCAAATACTGAGCTTTTATCCCCTAGAGAGATAAGAAATGTGCTTAAGAGGAACAATTTTCTGAAAAGGGGATATAAATATGAGGAGTTGATTAGCAGTCTTGATAAGGAAACCTTAAAAAGATTAGCAAAGGATGAAAAATGGCTGATTTGATTGGTATTACTGGGCATCAGGGTTTCTTAGGTTCGCATTTAAAAGAAGGTCTTGAAAAAAAAGGATATCCCCTCAGGTTGTTTGATAGAGAGAAAAGGGATCTGCTTGATTATGATTCTTTAAAGGGCTTTGTGGAAGGATGCAGCTCAATAGTTCATCTGGCAGGGGTTAATAGAGGAGAAGAGATTGATTTTTTGAGGGTGAATGCTGAGGGAAGCTTTAATCTTGCTCGAGCAATCAGGGATTTTAATCCTCAATGCAGAATGATTTTCGCATCCTCTGCTCAGGTTTATAAGCCTAATGATGGGAATTTTGTGTATTCTGAAGAAGACAGGCCAAACCCTGCTAGCATCTATGGTATTTCTAAGAGGGTCGGGGAAAAGTTGATCGAGTATTGCGGGATTAAACATACTGTTCTGAGATTTACCAACATATATGGAGAGGGTTGCAGACCTTTTTATAATTCGGCAATTGCGACTTTTTTGGAATTGGCAAGGCAAGGCAAGAAGATTACATTAACATGCTCTCCTGAAAAGAAGATGGACTTGTTGTATGTTAAAGATGCGGTAGAAGCAATTCTTAAGGCAATTGAAGCCAAAAGAGAAGGCGTCTTTAACATATCTACTGGCAAGGTTTTTACAATGAAGCAGATATTGGAAGAGTTTAAAAGTCTCTTTCCTGAGCTGGAGGTTGAGGAGAAGGGGGGAGATAACAATACAATTCTAATCAGCAATGAGAAGGCAAAAAGAGAGCTGGGTTTTAGGACTGATATTGGGTTTAAAGAGGGATTAAGAAGGTATATTGAGGTGGAGAAGGATGGAAAAGCATAAGAGAATGCTAGAAAAGAAAGAGGATGAAAGAGGATGGCTGGTTGAGCTTTTTAAGGGCTCCCTTTTGGATAATAAGATTAAGGGGCAAATCTATTCCTTTTCAATAAACCCGGGAGCAAAAAGGGGCAATCATTATCATAAGAGGAAAACAGAATGGTTTTCTATCCTTGAGGGAAGATGCAAATTGACGCTTCAAAGGGATGAGGATAAAGAAGAGATTATATTAGATGCTGAGGACCCTCTTTTGGTGAAGGTTTTGCCTAATGTAAGGCATACCTTTGAGAATAATGCTGAGGAAAAGGCTATAATCATTGCTTATATTGATGAGGAATTCAATCCAGATGATGCGGATACCTTCCGTTAAGGGCTCATCAGACCTTTTATACTTTTCTTGATATTCTCTTTCTCCACAATCAAAGAATGGGCAAAGGGCTTTAGCAGTGCATAATTCTCTGTGTTGAAGTCGATAAGACAAAGAATAATATCCTTGTTTCGGGATAATTCAGGCCAGTTCTTCTCAATAAGATTGAGATTTTCCTCGCTGAAATGTGTTAGTAGATATTTCGCTTTTTTGATATAGGGAAGGATAAGAGAGAAATCTTCTGAATAAACAAAGAATGGCTGAAAACTGGTGTGCTTGTAATAGCCCTGAAGAATTTTACCTTTTTTCTTTAACTCAAGCTTGGAAGCACCTGAATGATGCTTTACAAATCCTTTTACCCATTCTTGTCTATAGAGCTCTTGCATGTCTTTTAAAGGAGAATCTAATACTTTAAAAGTTTTTTAACAACTTTAAAGAAACAAGGTTTATTTAAAAAGGGACTCGTAAGCATTCTGAAAGGTTGATAAGAAGCCGGACACCTTAAACATCCCTCTCATAAACCAGGAATATACCTTTTGAAAGAAGGGTTGAGGTTTCTTCTCTATTGGAAAAGCCTTTCTGATGGTATAAGGATTGCCTTTGAGGTCATTATACTTTATAAATACATTCAAATTGCTGCCATTCTTTAGGAGGTAGTTCTTTATTAAAGCCCCGTAGATTATTGAAGAGGATAGGGTATCCTCATGCCATTTTTCTAGCAAGACCTCGTCTAAGTAAAGACTCATTGAGAAGTTGTATATAGGGGATTCTGTTTCAGGGATTATTCTTACTGTGAGCTCTGAACTGCCGAATGAATTGTTGATGATTGGAAAGCTTTTCTTTGTGAGGTTTATGGTTGGAGGCTCATAGGCTATAAATTGGAACTCCGAGTTTTTGTTAATTCCTTTCAAAAGACCTCTGAGCTTATAAAGACCCGGTTTATAGGGTAGATAATAAAAGTCAAAGGCAGATGAATTCTTGGCTGACAGGTTGAAGGGTTTGCATCTCTCTTCCAGACAAATGATGTCCTGAAGGGGCTGATTACCATCATTATAAACAAAGCATTTTACCTTTATATGGTCTTCAACCATTGTTTCCTCTGATTCAGGAAAGCAGTCTATCCTTACATTTTCAGTATTGAGAATGGAGTAATTCCGGAAATCTTGCCTTTCATAATGAGGGAAGACATTGGCGATTCTTACTTGTGTCTTTTCTACTATATAGCCATTGGCATATAAAGAAAAGGGGTAAATTTGCATTGAAGATAAGGATTGTTCAGAACCAATATGAAAGAGAAGGGTTTTATTGAATATCTCTCCTGGCTCAAGAAGAACATAATGCTTGTCTTTTCCTTCAATTATTACATCTTTGGGCATTGTTAGTTGCAACCTTAAGGGCACATAGAAGTTTTCCTGGTTTTTCACCATGATGTTTATTCCATTATACGAGGTAAAGTCCATAGAGGGCCTTAAGGGCTTAACCTCGTATCTAATGCCTAATGGTTCTCCTTCTTTATAAGAAGAGATATTTACCGAGAAATTTAGAGGAAGAGCAGAGAAGGAGGAAACCCTTGCTTTCCAATAATACTTAAAGCTTGGAAAATTGTATCTCTCTGAATGCTGAAGCTTTATATGGGCTGCATCAAGCCAAAGGATTTCTTTAAATGTAAGGTCAATGGGAATCCAACCGTAACTTGGCACATAGGCCTCTGTCCAGGCATGAGGACCCCATTCTTCCAGGCCAGCAACATTGGAGGAGCTTAAAGCGATGCCTGAAACCACTCTTGCGGGAATTCCAACACTTCTTAGCATGGCTGTTAGCAGGATAGCGAATTCATCGCATACGCCGTATCTATGGGCATAAACCCATGAGGCCGATTTCTGCTCAAGCTCGGTCTCGTTATTTGAGCGATATTCCACATTATCGCGTATCCATTTGCTTATCTTGAAGATTGCTTTTAGATAGTTATCTTCACCCCTTATCAGATTTTGGGCTTTATTCGCCAAATCACTTTCTTCAAAGTCGAATAACTCTGTTGATTTTAGATTGCTTAGTACTAGTTCATCAGAGAAGTTTTGTGGAAATTCAATCTTCTCTGAGATTTTAGGAATATATCTTTTGGTATTCATATTTGCGGAATAGCCGAACTCATGTCGCTTTACTTCCGGCTGGCGAAGATAGAAATTGAAGTAATGATTCTCGCCTTGCTTGTCAACAGTAGCATTGGGAAAGGTTTTTAGGATATATGAGGTTTGGGATGTAGTATTGTAGGGGAAGAGATATATTTTGGTATTAAGGTCAGGTACTGATTTCTCTGCTATTTTCGTTGGATAGATTGAGAAAGACAATCTCACAGAGAGGTTCATCTCTTCAATCGCATCTATATCTACTTGAGCAATGGCCGAAAAAGACAATACTGCTGCAAATAGCAAAACAAAGACCAACCTCTTTGATAATCTCATATTCTGCTTTAAAAAGAAATATTTATTTAAGGTTTTTGGAAGGAATCAGGACTGTCTTTGAGTAATGGAAGAGTATGATTCTTGAAAATCGTTGATAACCCTATCCCATGTGAATTTCTCTTTTACCATTTTTAGGGCATTCTTTCCTTTTTCTTTTGCTTTTTTTGGATTATTAAGAAGGAAAAGGAGTTTGTCAGCTATTTCAGATGGATTCAATGAGGTTTCAAAACCAGCATCATAATCTGATATTTCAGGAATCCTGCATTCTTTGCTACAGACAAGTGGCAGACCAAAG
>CAZOKS010000014.1:0-23922 GCA_964580745.1 uncultured Methanosarcinales archaeon
AGCGCTCCTTGTGATGTTATTGTTCTTTACCCGCAGAAATAGATTGATGCCGCAAGGATGTATTTTTATCTTAAGCTTAACCACTCTACTTTATACTTAATTTTTTTTAACCTTCTTTAACTCTTTTTTCTTAAACTAACTATTTTTTCTTAAAAAGATTTATATTTGATTACATATTCTTAAGTCAAGGAGGGATCAGCATGGATTTTGAGGCAATAAAGGAAACATATTCAAAAACAGGCAAGGAAGTAGCAGTAAGGGGCTGGATATACAGAATCAGAAAGACGAGCAATGTGGTCTTTATAGTATTAAGAGACAGTTCAGGCATTATCCAAACAGTATTCTCGCAAGATGGCTTCAATGAAAAGGAATGGGACGCTTTGAACAGTTTGGGAATTGAGGCCTCAATGGAGATTAAGGGCAAGGTAGTAAGCCAAAGCAAAGCCCCTAACAATGTTGAGATTCAGGCAACCTCTTTTAAGATTATAGGGAAAAGCAACAACTTCCCTATATCAAGGGACTTTAGCCCAGAATTCCTGGCTGATGTTAGGCATCTCTGGATAAGAAGCAGGAAGATGACCTCGATATTCAAAATAAGAAGCACTGTTGCTGGTGCTATCCACGAATTCTTCCGCAAGAGAGGTTTTTACGAGTTTGATGCTCCTATCTTGCAGCCAAACCAATGCGAAGGAGGAGCAACCCTCTTTGAGGTAAAATTTTATGACGATAAGCTTTATCTTACCCAGTCATGGCAGCTCTACGCGGAAGCAGCAATATTTGCCTTGGAAAGAATCTATAACTTTGGCCCTACCTTTAGAGCAGAGAAATCACGCACTTCACGCCACCTCTCAGAATTCTGGATGGCTGAGATGGAAGCCGCCTGGATGGATTTGAAGGAGAACTCAGAGATGGCGAAGGAGGAGATTAAGTTCATCTTAAGTAGGGTTTTGGAGAACAACAAAGAGGACTTAGAGATATTAAAGCAAGATATTGGCAAGCTAAAAAAGATAGCAGAAAAGGAATGGCCCACAATAACATATGATGAGGCCCTTTCCATATTAAAGAAAAAAGAGAATATGGAAGTGCTTTGGGGCAAGGATTTAAGGACTATAGAAGAAGACAATTTAATGAAACACTTTGACACTCCTATTGTAGTAACCAATTACCCAAAGGAAGCAATGGCATTCTACAAACCCAAAGATCCTAATAAGCCAGAGACAGCCCTCTGCTTTGACATGCTGGCTCCAGAGGGATATGGAGAAATCATAGGAGGCAGTCAGAGGAGCACAGATTTAGAAGAACTAAAAGAATCTTTGAAGAAAGAAGGAGAAAACATTAGCAATTATGAGTGGTACCTTGATTTGAGAAGGTATGGTTCTGTGCCTCATTCAGGCTATGGGGTAGGAGTAGAAAGGGTTATCGCTTGGATATGCGGGCTTGATACTGTTAAGGATGCAATCCCCTTCCCCAGAACTATGACGCGATATAAACCATAAAAACATTATGTCTTTTTTGCTTTTTTGTTGTATTTTTTCCATTTTTTTTGAGTCAATATTTAAATGAGAATAAACCTCTCTATACTTGAAGAGGTGGTTGGAAGATGTCTCCTTTTCAAGGGCATTTGGATAGAGACGATAAGAAGCTTAACGAAGTAAGGCATAAACATCTTTTAGATGTCCTCAAATATCTCAAAACTCAAAAAAGAGATTTTGATTTTCTCATTAGGCACCCTCAAGAAGAATACAAACAAGTTAAAAAGAGCTTTAAGCAGCTCAATAAAATAGGAGAGGTCAAACACCAGTTCAAACACATCCCATATTTCTTGGTGAGACTCTCTGGAGAGGATGCTCAAAATTTATATGATTTGATTAATCAAAAAGCTTCAAAGAGAATAACGAAAAAATACTCCTCCTTGGACAACCTGATTGATAGCATAGAAGCTCCTTTCCGTTTTTCAAAGCAAGACTATCAGTTAGATGATTTTAACTTCCCCAAAACCTATGCTGGTTATCAGGCAGGTCAAAGATGGAACCTGAAGAACATAATGGCCTATGATGCGCAAGAGATAACTAAGGGAGCCAACACAAACATTGCTATTCTTGATACTGGCGTTGATTACGACCATCCTGAATTATCCTCTCGTTTTGGGCATAACAAGGGAGAGAATTTTACAGGTCCTGGGGCTCCTTTGGATAGAAATGGTCATGGCACCCATGTAGCAGGCATATGCGCTGGCGAAACAACAGGCGTGGCACCTGAAGCTACTCTATATGCGGTGAAGGTATTGGATGATGGCGGCCATGGAACTGATTATGAAATTATTCTGGGATTAGAATGGGCAATTGACAATGATATTGAAGTAGTTAATATGAGTCTTGGCGCTCCTTCTGCAACCCATGCATTGGAAGAAGTATGCAGGATGGCAAAACAAAAAGGCATAGCTTTGGTGGCTGCCGCGGGCAACGACGGCTTTGGCCCTTCATATCCAGCTTCCTTTGATTCAGTGATTTCAGTAGCAGCAGTGGACGAGGCCAACGAGCATGCTTACTTTAGCAATATATACAATACTACAGAGATATCGGCTCCAGGCGTTGATATTGTTTCTACATATCCCGGAGGCCAATACTATTCAATGAGCGGAACATCTATGGCTTCTCCTCATATAACAGGCGCCATAGCTCTCTACTTATCAAGGGCAGAACCCAACAAAAAGCAAGAGTATCGAGAAAGATTAAGTGCTACAGCGTTTCCCTTATTCTTTGATTCAGAGTATCCTAATGAATGGATATTTGGCGCGGGTCTGGTACAAGCCGATGAGCTGGTTAAATCTACTCTATCAGGACTGCTTAACAATGTTTATGCCAAGACAAGGTATTTAAAAGGTTATGACATAGAGAATAAGATAGATAGATTAAAAGCTCATATCTCTAAAAGACACAATAAGATGAAAAGGACCTACGGGGCTGATTGAGAATGAAAAACAAAATTTACCTGATAACCTTTCCGAAGGAAAATCCCGAAGAGTTATATCAGGCTCAATCTATTTTTGAAAAATATGGTGTCGAATACAACCAATTCAAGTATTTGAATGGCTTCGGATTCTCTTTAGATAACCCTGATTTCTATCTTTTGGGTTTTTTTGAAAAGCTAATCTCCCTGCCTGACTCAAAACTAGAGCAGACCAACAACTTTCATACGATCAATTCTGATTCCATCGAAACTAAACTGGAAAATGAAACACTTAAATAAGAAAACCTTTCTATGAAAGATATGGATAAAGAGAAATGGAAAACTCACCTTTCAGAGATTCAATCCTGCACACATTGTTCCCTTTACAAGACCAAAACAAACTATGTTATAGGTAAGGGCAATCCTTCGGCAGACATAATGCTTGTTGGAGAAGCGCCGGGCAAGTGGGAAGACCTTGAAGGAGAACCCTTTGTAGGAAGAGCTGGCAGGTTCTTAGACTCCCTTTTAGAAGAAGTAGGGCTTACTCTGAATGAGGTTTTTATTACCAATATCCTCAAATGCAGGCCTCCTAATAATAGAGACCCTTCCAATGAAGAGGTTGTTGCCTGCACGCCCTTTCTTGATAAGGAAATTGCTCTGATAAACCCTAAGATAATTGCAGCCTTGGGCCGCCATTCAATGAAATTCCTATTCCATAAATACAGTATTGATTATCAGCCCATATCAAAGATTCATGGCAAACAGTTCTCTGTCCAGTCCTTATTAGGCAGGAAATACATTGTTGCCCTTTATCATCCCGCAGTTGCATTATACAATCCCCAAATGAAGGATGTGCTAAAAAAAGACTTCAATTCCCTTAAAGAATTGATTTAATCTTCTTTGCTTTTTATCTTATGAGGCTCTTCAATGCCCATAACCCTTTCAGCTTCATTTATTATTCGGATATCAAAACTCTTCTGTGTTTCTCCTTCATTTTTATCCTGGCTGAAAACCTCAATAAGACTCTTGACTTTATCAACAAGTTCTTTTCGCGAGAACATTTCATTGTCCTTTATGCTTTCATTGATAACCTCGTCCTCAATCTCCTGAGCAGGCTTGTTGGATTCCTTTCTTATCTGTGATATCCTTTTGCTTTCCAACTTGCTCGTGTTCCTCATAACAAAGTAGGCTGATTTATTGTATAGAACCCCAAAAATCTTCTTGAAGTCAATATCGCTAATCTTGCCTGATTTAAGCTTGCCAGATAGCCTTATTGTTACTATTGTTTCATTAAACTCCTTGTCTTTAATCTCTTCAAGTATGGCCTCAGCAATTTCATCAGGCGTTTTCTCATTGCATTTTTTATTTATACAATAAACATTCTTTGGGGTTATCTGAATCTTCTCTGTTTTTATTCCTTCATCCTTTACTTCATTTATGTAGAAAGAACCCCCTTTTATATGCTCAAGCTCCTTAAAATTAGCAGGAAAAAGAGGGCCTGGGAAAACAATCTTGCCAAATCCATCAATATCCCTCTCTAAAGAAGAATGCACATGACCTGCAGCATAATAATCTTGCTTCTTTGGAAGCAAAGACAACGGCAGGGAATCCATCTGCTCAAACCCTTTCTCCTTCAGTTCTGTTAGAGCAGTATGCAGCATAAATATCTTGAATCCATCCTCTTCCTCAAGGGCTTTCTTATCAAGCATCTCATAATAGCTTCTATCCAAGAGGTTTCTTCTCCCCACTATCCCAGTAATCTTGGCTCCGGTTTCATCTTTAATGTACTCCAATCTTATCCTGCCTTCCTCATCAAGCTCATGTTTGGTTGGAATCTGGATAAGCCCTGTCTCCTCTAATAACCTCAATATGGTTTTGCCAGAAGGGGAAAAATCATGGCTGCCTGCAATCGCATAAACTCTAATGCCTTCTTTGGCCAAACTCTTCAAACCCCTTGCAGCCCTTGTAATCAAATCAATTCCAGGGATAGCAGTATTGAAAATGTCTCCAGAGAACAGCACGAAATCAACCTTTCTTTCCAAACAAATCCTAACCGCCCTTTCAAAGCTCAGCAAGGGCAGCTCCTTCATCCTTGGATCAACCCAAGCTCCTATATGACAATCAGCCATGTGCGCGAATCTAAAGTTCATTTTTCCAAATCACATTCCTATTATTGCCTTTTTAGTGTTTCTATTCTCTTCTTCAGCATCTTCTGTATTATTCTTTCTTTCTTTCACATAATCATTTATCAGCGGTATTGAAACAGGTAGGGCAAACCTCGAAAATGTAGAGGATATTATTGCCTCGCCTTTATCCAAAGAAGCAATATTCTTTCCTTCCTCGCTTAAGTCCTGAGGGCAGGATTCTATCAAGCTCTGTCTCTCGCTCTTCATTTCAATACCCATTATTATCTTGGTATTCATATTCGCCAAAATCGATGTGGGGATAAGAGAAGGAAGTTGCGTTATTGCATACAATCCTACCTTAAATTTCCTTCCCTCTCTAGCAATTTTAGAGAACACATTTGGACCCGATTCCAAGGCCTCTTTCCCAATAACCCTTGGCGCCTCTTCTAATATTATTGAGATTACTGGTTTTTCTCTTAAGGAATTTTTTCTTTTATAAGATGAGTACCTCTCAAGGATGTTGGCCGCGATTATTGAACCCACAAAGATTTCCTGGGAGCTTGACAATAATGAAGTATCTATGATTACTGTTTTTCCTTCTTCTAACGATGAACATATTGAAGATATTGTGGTTTCTCCTCCTTGCCTTTGGAAAATAGATTCCTCTTTTAATCCCCCTTCATCTTCCCAAATTTCCAGCAGCCCAGAAACCTTTCTTCTTAAGACGCTTATAGATGATTCTTGGAAGCCGTTAGGGGTTTCTTTATTCTCAAATAAAGCCCTTATCCAATCCTGCTTATACTTAGAATAAAAATAGTATAGTGCTTCCTTCTGAGGACCGCTGAGATTTATCACGCCGCTGAAATGTTTTGGCTTTAATTCATTAAGGTTTATACTTAGAGTATTGCCGCCGCGTTGAGGGCTTTTAGAGTAATATACAACATAATCCTTGTTGGGATGATTTTCCAGCCCAACCTTTTCCTTGCTTGATTTGAAGTATTCATCATGAGGATCAAGCACCAAACATCCTGCATATCCTTTCCCAACCAAATCCCAGAGCAAAACAGATGTAAGGTTTGACTTACCTCTGCCAGTTGTTGCCGCCAATAGAATATGATGAGACATTACCTTTTCTCCATCAAGGAAAAAAGGCACATTAATGCTATTGTCTCCGCTCCTAAGAGTGCCCATATACAACGATTTCTCAGGCCTGGTAAGGAATCCAACATCCTCCTTCCTCAACCGTCTAACCTTTTTCAAGAAAGACGGCAGGCTCTTTGGCAGAGTGATTTTATTCTGGGAAATATAAAGTATGGATTTGGCAATCGCCAATGTATAATTCCGTATGTGTTCATCAAGAATCTCTACCTTATTTGATTCCTCCAACTGTAACCCTGAAATCATCTCAAGGTTCTGCTGGGAAAGCTGGCTGCAATACCTAATATCATAAACCTGAAGAAAATGTTTCTCACCTTTATCCTCCACAACCAAAATCTCGCCCAGCTGGATTCTCTCATCTCTTTTCTTCCTTATTAGAAGTTCTCCAAAGGTTCCTCCAACAATTTGTCCAACGACCTTTTCTTCACTCATTATACCTCTCACCTTTAGTATGTTATTTCCTTTGCTTTTTATATCTTGTTGATTTTTTCCCTTTTAAAAATGAGAAACGAATGAGAAAATACTGCTCTTTTAATCACTCCTTAGAAATCTTTTTAAATACTGACTTTTTAGTTTGGTTTATGGGTGGACGAATTAAGGAGTTTAGAATACATGGAAGAGGTGGTCAAGGAGCCAAAAGCGCGGCGCAGTTATTGGCCGAGGCAGCAATCCTTCAAGGCAAATATGTTCAGGCCTTTCCGGAATACGGACCAGAAAGGAGTGGAGCGCCGGTTGCCTCTTTTGTAAGAATAAGCAATACTAAAATAACAACTCATCAACCAGTTGTATCTCCTGATTTTGTTGGAGTGATGGATGAAAGCATGCTTACCTTTCCCTCAATCAAGGAAGGACTCGATAAACATTCCTTATTGATAGTAAACTCATCATTGGATGAAAAGCAAGTTATGAAAATGATTGGTCATGAAGGCAAGTTATATTGTATCCCTGCAACTAAAATAGCAATGAAGTATTTAGGCCTGAATAAAACAAATACAGCAATCCTTTCAGCATTGGCATTCTTTTCCAATTCAGCCACATTAAAAGACCTTTCTGAGGTTACCTATAACCTTTTCAAAACCAAATCAGAGAGAATTGCCAACTCTAATGTCAGGATTATAAAAGAGGTATGGAATGCTCTTAAAGATAAGCATTAATGAAATTTATGTTTAAACAAATTTAAGAAAAAAGGCAAAAATGAGTAGCATAACAAAAAATCATAAAGAAAAAAAGAAAAGCTGGAAAGACATTCCTACAGGGGGAGCAATAGTAGAGCAGAAAACCTCCTTGAAAAATAAAACAGGCAGCTGGAGAGCTAGACGGCCAATATGGAATCCAAAAAAATGCACCCAGTGCATGATGTGCGTTTATTATTGCCCTGAGAATTGCATCTTTATAGACAAAGAAGGTCATAAAAGGGGTGGAATTGATTTGGATTATTGTAAGGGATGCGGGCTATGCGCCAATGTCTGTCCTGTTAATGCAATCCAGATGAAAGATGAGAGTAGTTTTAATGAAAAAGGGAGCAAAGATGCCAAGAAATAAGCAAAAGCAAAGGATAACTGCAAAGTTTATAGGCCAGAGTTTTTTGAAGAATTATGAAACCACAAAGCCATTGAGCGGAGCTTATGCTGTTTCAGAGGCAATGCGCCAGATTGAGCCAGATGTAGTGGCTGCGTATCCAATTACTCCTCAAACCCCCATAGTGGAAAGATTTTCACAGTTTATAGCAGACGGCATAATCAAAACTGAGTTTGTTCCTGTTGAATCAGAGCATTCAGCCATGAGCACTGTAGTAGGGGCATCTGCTGCAGGAGCAAGGGCAATGACCGCTACCTCTTCAGTAGGGCTTGCTTTGATGTTTGAGGTTGTTAATGCCGCTTCTGGAATGAGATTGCCGATAGTTATGCCTGTTGTAAACAGGGCGTTATCCTCGCCGATTAATATCCATTGCGATCATTCAGATACTATGGCTTGCAGGGATGCGGGCTGGATACAACTATACTCAGAAAATCCGCAGGAAGCATATGAGCATACAATCTTAGCGATAAGGTTGGCAGAGCATCCAGACATTCAATTGCCAACAATGGTTGCTCAAGACGGCTTCATCACAAGCCACGCTGTGGAAAATGTTAATCTATTGAAAGACAAGTTGGTGAAGAAGTTTGTAGGTCAAAGAAAACCAATCCAGAGCCTTCTCTTATCCAAAAAACCAGTTACCTTTGGCGCCTTGCAGCTTCCTGATTACTTCTTTGAGACAAAAAGGCAGCAGCAGTATGGAATGGAGATGACACTTAAACATTACGACAAGATTGCTAAAGAACTTTCAGAGCTTACAGGCAATAAATATCCAATGTTTGAAGCATACAAGCTTAAGGATGCCGAAGCAGCAATTGTCGCTTTAAACTCCTCTGCAGGAACCATTAAAAAAGTGGTTGATGATATGAGAAAGGTAGGTAAGAAAGTAGGATTGTTAAAGATAAGATTGTTTAGGCCTTTCAATTATGCCAAGGCATATGCTCTTCTAAAGAATGTTCCAAACATAGGGGTTTTAGATAGGTCATATTCATTTGGAGCTCATCCTCCAGTTTATTCAGAAATATTATCTGCTCTGTCATACCAAAACAATGCTCGAAATAGTGCTCTAAGCAGCAATGCTCAAAGCAACAATGTATTCAGCTTTGTTTATGGTTTGGGTGGAAGAGAATTGTATGAAGCTCAGGTATACCAAACCTTTGAGAAGCTATTGAAAGGCAAGCTCGGGAAAGGTATCAATTATATAGGGTTGAGGGAATAAGCTTAATGAACGAGAAGATTTCACGCAAGTAAATAAGAGGTCATAATCATGAATCTTAAGGAATATGCAGTAAAGGAAAAGAACTTTTATTCAGGTCACAGGTCTTGCGCTGGATGCGCTATGCCTATCGTAGCAAGATCGGTGCTTTCTGTTGCCTCAGATTATAATGTAGTTGTTTCTAATGCAACTGGTTGTATGGAAGTAACAACAACAATATACCCTGAATCATCCTGGGGCGTGCCATGGATACATAATACATTTGAGAATGCCGCGGCTACACTATCTGGAGTAGAAAGCGCTTACAAAGCCCTAAAAAGAAAAGGCAAGGTTCGCAAGAAATACAAGTTCATTGCCTTTGGAGGCGATGGAGGAACCTATGATATCGGCTTACAAAGCTTATCAGGAGCATTGGAAAGAGGACACGACTTTCTATATGTCTGCTATGATAACGAGGGCTATATGAATACAGGAGGACAGAGAAGCAGTGCTACTCCTTACGGAGCTGCCACTACTACATCTCCATCAGGAAAGGCACACAAAGGCAAGGAACAGTGGAAGAAAGACCTTGCCATGATATCGGCCGCTCATCATATTCCTTATGTGGCTCAGGCCTCAATAGCTAATTGGGCTGATTTTCTAAAAAAGGTAAAGAAAGGATTGGAAACAGAAGGCCCGTCGGTAATAGTGGTTTTATCACCTTGTGTGCTTCTCTGGCATATAAAGCCAGACCAGGTCAGAGATGTGTCTCAGCTCGCAATAGACACCTGTTTTTGGCCCCTTTATGAAATCGTAGAAGGTAAATATGTTCTTAATTATGATCCAGGCACAAGGAAAAAGCCCATAGAGGAGTTTATGAAACCCCAAGGCAGATACAAACATCTATTCCAATCTTCCAATCAAGACATAATCAAAAGAATACAATCAAAGATAGATGCTGATTGGGACGAGCTTAAAAGAAGAGCAGAATTTGATAAACAAAATAACAAGGAATAATTTTAAGTTGATTTTTCTAAGGGTTTCTATGTTTTGGCTTTTACAGATGATTAACTGTTTAAAGACCTCTCTTTACCTTAATTGTTTTCTCGGGGCAGAGCTCTGAACAGCAGAAACATCTTATGCATTTCTTCCTATCAATATTGGCCTTCCCATTCTCAATGGTTATTGCCTGAGCAGGGCAAGCCTTTGCGCAAATCCCGCATCCAATGCAGCCCTTTTTAATTACCAGAGGCCTTGCACCCAATCTGTTCCTTATCCCCCTCATAAACCTGAAGTTGGAAAAGGTATGGAAAAGCCAGGTAGTAGTTTTTGGAGTTTTAAAACTCGTTAAAGGCAATCCCATTTCCTTCAAGTGTTTATTAATTTCATTTTGATTTATTTTCCCTTTTTCGATTAATTCCTTGAGATAAGGAATCCTTTTCGGCTCGATATCAATTGCTTTGGCAACAATATAATCAAGCAGATTGACATCCTCTCCAGCTAAAAGAAAACCTGCCTTCTTTACGCTTCCTGCACTAGGTCCATCACCCTCCATACCAACAACACCATCAATCAAACTGAATTCAGGCTGAACGATATCAGCAATATCAAGCAGAAGCATTGAGAAATCCTTAGGATGAGGGAGCTTGGCATGATAGACCGCTTTATGCTTTCCCGGCACCACACCATAAAGATTCTTAACAGCACATGTAAGCGTTGTTAGGACATGGGTCTTGACTTTTGGCAGATTGATTATTTTGTATTTGTTGATATCAGCAAACAAAGGAATATTTTTGTTGTATTGCCCATCAAATCTCTTTAACTTTTCCAAAGAGATTATCCTTATTCCATACTTGTCGCAGACATCCTTTATCCCGCTTACCCGAGCAACCCTCTCTGCAGAGGCATTTCCAGGCGAATCCCCTAAAAAGATATTCTTCTTATCATTCTTCTCTATCAACGCTTTAATTATGCCTTCAATAATAAAAGGGTGGGTTGTTATATTCTTCTCCTTTTCCCTTGGCGCCAGCATATTGGGCTTTAGCAGTATCTTGTCATTCTTACTTAATCCCTTATAGAACCTGCTGTTCTTTAGAATTGCCTTGGATTTTTCAACTACCTCTTCATAGTTCTCGCATCTCTCAAACAAAATCTCTTTTCCATTGATTTTCACTTTAATCATTTTCAAAGCCAAATACAAACTATAATTTTATAAACTTAGTGTTTGGTGATGATATTATATGGATTTTATGAAAGCAGCAATAAAAGAAGCAAGAAAGGGCATTGAGAAGCAAGAAGGAGGACCGTTCGGCGCTGTAATAGTTAAAGAAGGCAGGATAATAGCAAAAGCTCATAACAGAGTATTATCAACAAACGATCCAACAGCCCACGCCGAAATCTTGGCTATCCGAAAAGCAAGCAAAAAGCTAGGCCGGTTTGATTTAAGCGAATGTGAGATATACTCCACAAGCCAGCCCTGCCCGATGTGCCTTTCCGCAATCCTTTGGGCAAGGATTAAAACCCTTTATTTCGGCTGCACAGCCAAAGACGCCTCAAAAATAGGCTTTGATGATTCAAAAATATATAAAATGTTTAAATCCGAAAGAAAGATGCCGCTCAAGCAGAAGCAGCTCTCCCGAAAGGAATGCCTGGCTTTGTTTGATGAATGGAAGAAAGGCAAGGGCAAGCTTTACTGATTCTTCTAAAACACTAAGAGAAAACTTTATATATCTTATAGATATACAAAAGATATATGACTACGGAAACAATTACCCTTAGGTTAGAGAATCAGTTCTTAAAAAGCATCGATAGTATTGTTAAGAAAGCAGGGTATCAAAGTCGGACAGAGTTTATTCGCAACGCTTTGAGAGAAAAGATTGAAAATTTTAAACTAAAGGAAGCAATGATAGAAATCTCCAGGTTAAAGGGCGCTTCAAATAAGAAAACAACAGATGAAAAACTTGAGCAACTTAGAGAGAAAGCCTTCAACCAACTTGATAGTCTTAGATAATTTCTTCAGGTTTGTAAAAAAGGCTTATGCTGGTTAAGCAATTGAAATGTTTGTCTCTCGATACAAGGATAAGGTTGTTATCTCTTGCAATAATTGCATGCAGAGCATCTCCGTTTGGAACTTTTTTTTAATTAGGCAATCTTTTTTGCTTCCTCTCGCTGTTTCTTTGAACTGATTACTTTTTCAATTATTTTCTCAAACGGTTTTATCATCCCCTTGATTTGCTCTATTGAATAAGTCATTTCCAATTCTTTTATTGTGAGGTCTGTAATTATTATTTTGTCTTCATTCGCTTTAATATTGCAGAATAATTTATAAGCAAAATCTCCAAGGGGCTCTTCATGATACCCTTTACGATTCTCATATGAGTCTACCCAAATACAAGTATCAACAAGAAACCTATTTATTGTTTTTCTAAATCTTTTCTTCTCATCTCTTACCATTTAAACTGCACATTACCTCCTTTAAACTATTAAATTAATAAATCTAATATCAGCTTTTTCGTAATCCTTACAAGCCTTTTTGTATAATCCACAATAAATACATTTATATATAAAAAACCCTGAAAAACAATAAAGGCAGTATCGTAGCCAGAAGATGCTGGATGACAAATTTAAAAAGGTTTTGAAATTCATCTTTTTTGTTGTAGGAATAAAAGAGATAAAATGGGCAGTAGTGGGTTCAGTAAATCTTGTTCTCCATGGCATTGATATAGAACCAAAGGACATTAACATTGTTACAGATGCCAAAGGTATTCGTGTTTTTCAGGAATTGTTTTCTAACCATGTTAAAGAACCCTTTAAGCAAGAGGAAAACATTACTCATACAGGCAATATTGAAAAGCTTATTCTGGAAATTGAGGGAGTAAAAGTACAAGTAATAGGAGAGCCTGATGACGGTCTGTATATGAAAAGACTCAGCAGGGTTTTTATTGATTTAGATGGATTTAATATTCCCTGCGCATCAATGAGAACTGAAAAAGAAGCTTATATAGAGGCTGGAATGCACGGAAAAGCAGAGCTGATAGCCGCCAAAAACCCCTCCAATCAAGCCAATTAAAATACCTGAACGCTATTATTGTTCTTCCTCTATAACTTTGATAGTTTCCCTTGCAATCATAAGTTCCTCATTCGTTGGAATAATAAATATCCTTACTTTGCTACTCTCAGTGCTAATCTCCTCCCGAGAATCCATGTTCTTGCTCTTGTCAAACTCAATACCAAGATTATCCAGGCCCTCTAAAATCATCTCTCTTATAAGAGGTTCATTTTCACCTACTCCTGCAGTAAAAACAATAGCATCCAAACCATTCATGGCTGCAATATAAGCACCAATATACTTCTTTACCCTGTAGGCATAGACCTCTCTGGCAGTCTTAGCTTTTTTGTTTCCTTTCAAGGCCTCTTCTTTTACAAGTCTCATATCAGGGCTAATTCCGCTCAGACCCAAAAGCCCTGATTTCTTATTCATCAGCTTCTCAACCTCATCAACAGAAAAGCCCTTCTCCTTCTGCAGAAAGCAAGGTATCGCAGGATCAATATCACCACATCTTGTTCCCATAACTAGACCCTCCAAAGGGGTTAAGCCCATAGAAGTATCAATGCTTTTGCCATCCTTAATAGCAGCAATGCTAGCACCATTACCCAAATGACATGAGATTATCTTCAATTCTTTCAAATCCCTTCCCATAATCTCACTAACCTTTAAAGCAACAAAATGATGACTTGTTCCATGAAAACCATACCTTCTTATTCCTTCTTCCTCATAGAGTTCAATAGGCAAACCATAAAGATAGGCATGCATAGGCATCTTAGAATGAAAAGCAGTATCAAAAACAGCCACCTGTTTTATTGTTGGAGCCAATTTCTTAAAAACCCTCATGCCAAGAACATTAGGAGGATTATGCAAAGGAGCTAGATGGTTAATTTCCTCCATCTTTTTAATCAGCTCATCAGTAATCAAACTTGGTTTTTGGAAAATCTCACCACCATGAACAGCCCTATGACCAACACCCTCAAGCTCTTCCAAAGATTCAACAATTCCTTCTTCCTTGATGATTTTGATAATCTCTCTTATAGCGACTCCATGATTTTTCAGCATAACACCTTTCTTCTTCTTTTCATCAACTTCATATATAATCTTTGAATGCTCCTGCCCAATAGCATCACACAGACCTTTGATTAAAACCTTTTCCTTGGGCAATGAGATAATCTGAAACTTTATACTGCTTGAACCGCTGTTTATAACCAAAATCTTCTTATCGTCCATTTTCTCGCCTTTTATCTTTATGTGCTTTTATTGTTCATTTATTCTCGCAATTTATTTCTGATTAGATGTGATTGCCGCAACATAGAATATATCTTTAGGACTGCATCCCCTTGAAAGGTCGTTTACAGGTCTCTTAAGTCCCTGAATGATAGGACCAATCGCCTCATACTTACCGAAACGCTCAGCCATTTTATAAGCAATGTTTCCAGATTGTAAGTCCGGAAAAATAAGGATATTTGCCTTTCCTCCAATAGCTGAACTAGGACATTTCCTTTTGGCAATGTCAGGCACAACAGCAGCGTCAATCTGCATCTCTCCATCCACCACAGCCTTTTTTATCCTTCTTTTTGCTAACTTTACCGCATTTCTTATTCTTTCTAAAGATGGATGTTGAGCCGAGCCCTTTGTTGAGAAAGAAATGAACGCAATTCTCTTATCCTTAATTCCAATTTGCTCAGCAGATTTACATGTAAGATAAGCAATCTCAGCCAATTCTTTCTCATTTGGCATGATGTTTATCGCGCAGTCCGCAAAAAGATACGTGCTATCTTTATTGGATATTATAAAATAACTTGAAATACGATTAACATCTTTTCTCATACCAATAATCTTTAAAGCCGCCCTAACAGTATGCGCTGTTGTATGCGTTGCACCAGAAATCAAACCATCTGCTTTTTTCTTGGCAACCAAATACAACCCATAATAAACCTTATCCTTCAAATAATCCGCGGCATTATTCCCCAACCTGTCTTTCATAAGCTGAATAAAATATTTATCATCAAACTCAGGCTCAATAATCTTTATTCTGTTCATTATTTCCTTATCCCTAACATTAAGTTTTCTTAGCAAAGTTTTTTCCCTGCCAAGCAAAACAGGAAAACCAATCCCTTTTTTAGAAATCATTTTCACCGCTTCAATAATCCTATTATCATCTGTTTCAGGAAAAACAATTTGTTTAGGGTTATTTTTAGCCCATTGAACTATCTTATCCATTATGTTCATCTTTATTACCTTTTCTCACTTAAACTTTCTAAAGAACTCATATTTTAAATAATTATTTAAACCTTTGTTTCTCTCATCAAGATATGAAAAGAAGAACAACCAAGAAAGAGAGGAAAAGGATAGCAAAGAAGCATATGAATGAGTTAATAGAATTCTCCCTAAACAAAAGATATCCTCTCGGATATAGAAAAAAAGCCCTGCAGCTGGCAAAAAGACTAAGCCTTAAGTTTAAGGTAAACTCTAAGTTTATTGATAGATACCTCCTATGCAAAAAATGCGGTGAAATCTTGATACCAGGCAAAAATATCTCCATTAGGCTAAACAAAAAAAGGGTTGTGTATAAGTGCTTCAACTGCGGCTACATTAACCGTTTCCAATACAAATAAACCCTTTTCTCAAACGAATTAGAACCTAAAAACCACAACTATTAAATATTAGAAACCCTTACCCTTAATATAGACATAGTATTTTTAAACCACTGGTCTTCAAACAGGTGTTTTCTAAATGAGGAGATCTAAAACAGACACGCGCTTTTTTCAGGATATCCCAAAAGATGAGAACGGGAAGACCTGGAAAAAGACAGAAAAATGGAAACCTTTTGTATAAAAATTTCTTTTTTTCTTCCTTGTTTTTTATACCTGACAATTCTATTACATCATTCCCTTTTAGGGTTTGATTTCCAGGGAGCATGCCCCCATTGGATGAGCAAGTCGAAGCCATAATTCTCAAGATAAAAAGGAACATCGCATGCACCAAAGCATGAGCCGCTCCAAATAAACAATTCAGCATCCGTCTTTTCTTTCAAAGTATCATAAATCTTTCCAGCCAATGGCTTAACACCATCAGGAAGTTGAATGCAAACCCTCTTAGCCTTGTTTTCTTTTATCATTTTTACTGCTTTATCCAACTCAAGATTAAACATATCTTCCATTTTAATCATAAAACATATTGAATATTCTCACTTATCTATTTTTCCAATTCTTTCCTTTATTTGTCCTTTCTCAAAAGTCAATTATAATCCAGCCAAAAAACCAATGCACAAAGGAACAACATAATTGATGCAAGCCCAAAATAACTCTTTGGGGTATGATTCTATCTCATCATTCTCCTTCTTCCCTTTAATAAGGGTTGTTGAAGCAAAAGAATCCAAAGCTATAATTGTTAAGCTAATCTCAAACCAAATCCCGCTTGTTGCTAAAAGAACAATTACCAACGGGGAAAACCCAATCATCTCCATACTTCTCTTCTTCCATCTCAAAATCAAAACAAACCAGAGAACCGCTGCAATTAGTGCAACAACAAATAAAATATCATATTTCCATATCGCAATGAAGAAGGTAAAGAATCCTCCCGTAATCAAAAGAACCTTTTTTAGCAGTCTAATAGTTTTCAACTCTTTCTTTATCTCATACCTTGTTATCTTCCTAAGCCAGAAAGAGAAAAAAACAACCAATACCAAATAAGCAGCATACTCAAGCAATCGAATTAATCCATTAAGGTTAAGGTTCATTTTGTAAACTCTTCAATTATTGATTTCCTTATCTTTTCCTGTTCAGCTGACAAAAACCTAATTGTACCAGCTTTATCATGCCCACCGCCCGAAACCATAGCAAAAGGAAACTCTTTCTTGAGCTTGCTCATTATCTTGCTCAGTGTCACATCCGTATTATGGGATATCCTAAAGATTACAGACCCTTCACCCTCGCCAAGAATGCAGAGATATCCTTTCTCAGACATCTTGGAGAAAACACTTCCTACTATCTTACCAGCACTAGGATAGCCAAAACTTGAAGCCTCCTTTATGTTTATTATGCCAAGTTTCTTTCTATTCTTTTCAATATTCCTCATGTAATTTATGGCAGATTCCGTATTTTCCTCTATCATCTTATCCAGTTCAGGATAAACAATGTTTACCATCTCCTCTTGTCTTTCTTTATCCTTACCCAGCAAATCAGCAGTCATCTCCCTTGATTCCATATACCTCATATGGTAAGTTTCAAAATCAATAACCGCAGCCAATTTCTTCAGATAATCTCTATCGTAGCCCTTAGCAGATGCCAACTCAAGATACTTATTCATTTCTTCACCTTCACACCTGTCAGCAACACCTGACAGAGCAGGCAGCATCTCAATTTTTTCCACATCTTTGTTTATTATGTGAGCAATCTCAGCGCCAAGCATTCCAGCGCAAAGGTTAGAATCGTAACCAAAGTTGTGAGGGTTAATATGGATATCAGCAACATCCTTAATCGCTTTATCCTCATCTTCTCCAGCAGCATGATGATCAATAATAATTATTTTGCAACCATAAACCTTCGCTTTCTTTATTGAAAGCAAACTCTGTTCAGAACTGCCCATGTCTGTTATTATCAACAAGGTATCTTTTTCTCCCACCCTATCTTTATCCTTGTTAATCATGGTAATATCTCTGACAGCATCAGAATAATCATAAAAAGGCGTTCTTGAAGGAGCCCGTCTGTAATATCGCATAGCGGACATCTTGCTTCTATGCTTGCTTTCAATCAAAGGCAGGATAGCTCTCTCCAAGGACATAGCAGCACAGTAGCCATCACAATCCGAATGATGCCTAACCAAAACCGGATGACCTTCCATAATCATCCTTTTTATTTCCGAGGCGCATCGTTCAAAGTCATCCCTCATCGCTTCAAGTTTCTCAGATTTTATAAGAAAATCTCCTCGATTAATCTTTCTTTCCTTCTTCTTAATCTCATCAATCCTTTTCTTTATCTTATTCTTTTCGTCTTCCCCTACATTCTCAACCTTTTTTACCTTGATTTCAACATTTCCTTTGTTTTCCTTAACCATTCCAATGGCTTTAATAAAATCTCCTTCATCAACATTATCCAGCTCATTCCCAAAGCTCACAACATCAATAGAAGAAAGACCATCAGAAACAGTAACTATCTGCGGTTTTTTCAAAGGCGCTTTCCTTTCAACCATGCCAATGATACAAATATCATTACCGAAATCTTTGTTACCAATATCCTTAATCTCTTTTTTAATCATTCTCTCTTATTCCTTTATCAATTCTTTTAATCTGTTTGTTATAATCTAATAATCTATTCTTTTCTATTCTTATTTTAGTCATATTTACTATACTTATTCTTTCCTAATCCTCTTCTTCCAGAATAATTGCTCCAACAGGGCATGAATCCGCCGCTTCTTTAACGCACTCAATATCGCTGGATGAGAACAAGCTCTTTGCTTTGCCATCATCGCCCAATTGAAACACATCAGGGCACACAGCTTGGCATGCACCGCATCCAATACACTTCTCCTTATCAACCTTTATGTTGTATTCCATTTTTTACCTCCTTTCATAATCTTCAATTGCTTGAAAATTGCTTGGCTAATCTGCTCAGTCTTTATAACAAGTATTTAAAATTTTTTTATTGTTCTTTGAGATAATTTACTGTTAAATGGTTTTGTCTATATGATTCTTACACTTCAGCTTCTTAATTCAATTCATATTTGGCATTAAAGAGGTTGTAAATCTGGCTGGCCTTCTTCTTTCCAATCCCTTCAACCTGACATAACTCTTCTATTGATGCATTGGCTAAGGCCTTTATAGATGAAAATCTCCTAAGCAATGGCTCAGCCAGCCCCACATTTATGCCAGGAATAGACGCAATAAGGTATTTCTGCGCTTCAGAAACCAGGCTTTGCTTTCTATTGCCATGAGGATTGATTCTGCTCGGTTTATCAGAATGTTCTCTCTTCGCGAGGCTTGCTAAGAACTCAGCCGATTCCTCATAGGTGCTTGTAAATATAACAGATATTCCAAAGCCCAACACAATTGCGCTCAAAACACCAAAGACTGATTTCTTGTTGATTCTGTTGCCTTGAAGGATATTTTGCCCCTGAATAAGAAGCACCGGCCGCATATAATTCTCCTTTAAATCCCTGACCTGTTGAAGAAGTCGGCCATCAATGATAGAATTGATAAAGTCCTCTTTGGTTTTAAATTCTACCGCCACCCTGTCTGAAACCACAAAATCCCCTAACTTTAAAGATTCAAGCTTAAGCTCAATCTCATCTTTATTATAAAGCTGTTTAACCAAAGCCGAGCCCTTCTCCCTGAAATCAGCTATAATCGGAAAAATTCTCTTTTCCTTTTCATTTTTATCCCTAGCTATAATCTTCTCTCGGGTATTGTTTTGTATATGCCTTAAAAAGGTTCCCTCTTTCTTAATATCCTCAATTAATCTATGCATCCCTTTCTCCTTATGATGCGCACTCCATCTATAACCCTCATCTCGTGTATTTTTGGTAACCAACACAAATACCTTCCCGGTCTCCTGTCTTCCAGTCCTCCCTCTTCTCTGGATATGCCTTATAGCGCTTGGAACAGGCTCGTAAAAAACCACAAAATCAACTTTAGGAATATCTAAACCCTCTTCGCCAACAGATGTGCTAATCAGCACATTGAACTCGTTCTTAGAGAATTTTTCAATAATCTCCTTCTGTGTCTTTTGGCTCATGCCCGTGTTGGATTTCTTGGTTTGACCTACAAAAATAACCGGCCTCAACCCCTTTATCCTCCCAATAACATCCTTTATCTTAACAGCAGAGTCTCTGTATTGTGTGAATATAATTGCTTTAGGCTCTCTAACCTTCTTCTTTTTCTTCTTACCTTCTTCTCCTTCATCTTTCATAAAACTGTCAAGCTTTTCATTTTTGTCAAAGAACTCCTGAATAAGCAGCTCTTTAAGCTTCTCAAGCTTGGGATGGGTTCCCTTTTTCTCACTTTCCAAAACTGTTAAATAATTTGCCGACTTGAAGTCTGGGTCCAGAATCAGATTTTTTACCGCTTTGCTTGTTCCTCTCTGGGCTTGGTCATGTAACCTTGCAAAATACTCTTTAAGCGAGAAAAGGTCCTGAGTTTCAATCAGCTCCACTGCATGCTGAATCTTCATTATCTCAGCCAGAAGAGATATTGCTTTGTATGCCTGAGGCTCGGCCCGACCCCCCGAAATCTCCTTACGCATCTCGCTCTGCATCTCAAGCAGGTTCTTCTTATTCAACCTAGAAACATCAATCTCCTTGCCCATCCCCAAGGCCTTCAACGATTTTACCCTTTTCTTTAAACATTTGAACAGATATTCTCTGATATCCAAAAATTCCTTGGGCAGTTCAACCAGAATCCAGTGCATCTTAATCTCTTTTATATAGGGCTTCACATCCTCATCATCATAGCTTCGCGATTGAATATTCCCAATGTGAAGGTTCTGGCAAATTTCTTTTATCTTCTCTAAAGTAGAGCCCGGACTTGCAGTAAGGGCAAGAATCCTTGGATAATCTGCCTCTTGTTCGTATTGCTGGGCAATCCAAACATAAGAATAGTTCCCTACAGCCCTATGGGACTCGTCAAATCCCATCAAGGCAACATCCTTGAGGGATATCCTCTTGCCCAGAATATCATTCTCAAAGCCCTGAGGGGTAGAAAGTATTATCTTGCTCTTTTTCCATTCCTTCTCTCTTGTCGAAGGAGGGACATTGCCTGTAAATATAGAAATCATATCCTCTGTGATGTTGGTATGTTCTAAAAAAGCCTTTTTATACTGTTCAATCAAAGGCCTTGTTGGCCCCAAAAGAACAATCTTAGAATTCTGATAAAGATTAAGCCTGTATACCGCCATCATCAGAAAGATATTCGTCTTTCCAAGTCCTGTTGGAAGCACAACCAAGGTATTCTTTCTCATTGAGTTATAGAATATTGATTGCTGGTATAACCTTGGCTTAAATGTAATGTGATATGGCTTTGAATCCTTCCCTTCTTCTTCATCATCCATATTACCAAGAAAGAAGAGTTGATTTTTATACCTTGTGCTTAAATATTGTGATTTTTATATCTTGAAAGGAGGTAAAGAGCTTTTTATCTGCTTGCACCTCTTTCTGCTTTTTAAATTTTTAAAAGTATAAAAATTTATAAGCATCCTTCTTATAAGATTAAATATGATAATCAAACTCTTTGGATTACTCGACCTCTTTTCAGCCTTGTTTATCTTGCTCTTTCATTTAGGGGCTATTGGAGTAAAGCTTCCAATCCTTGTGGTAATGTATCTTGGTTTTAAGGTTATTTTATACAGGGGCGATTTTGCCAGCATACTCGATGGCGCGGTAACAATCTTTGTAATTGCCATGCTGTTTGGTTTTTCCAATATATTCCTTCTAGTTTTGGCATTGATTTATCTAGTGCAGAAAGGAATATTCTCATTGGTCGCATTTTAAGAAAAAAGGCGGACATGGCATCCGGTGGACGTTCCTGCCCAGCCAAATAACATTGTTCCTCCTCCAACCCGCTACCTCTTAAGCATCAGCCAGGTTGATTATGGCTGCTTCCTTCCGGACCTGACCAGTTTTTCAACCAAGCCGATCCTAAGAGACAGGTTTTCATCGTCGGAATCAATGCATTTGAGAAAGGCAGGGTTACGCCTCCCAGATGCCTTCGGTCCCACCGTAAGTCCTTTTGTGGTAACAGCAGGGGACTAGCCTGCCGACCTAGTCCGCAGTATAGGGCATCTTCCTGACTTTTATAACTTTTGCTATTGTTTTCCTTGTTTTAAGAAGAAATTCAGATTACTTCTTTCTTTCTCCAATTGCTTGCCTTGTTGAGAATTATAATAAGGCCTATGCCGGCAAGCACAAACCCAACAGAAACCCATATGTTCTCGCCTTGAGCAAGAGCATTCCTTACCCTTTCGAAAGGCAGTCTTAGGGCCCCAGTCATCAATCCGACAAGAAAAGCCATTGTCTTGGCCTTATGTTTTCTCAGAAAGAAATCAATTGCAGTAGAAGTAGTTTTTATACCAATCAGCACCCCTAGCCCTAAAGCAACCAAATGCCATATCCTTTGTCCAATCATATGCAGCGACTCAAACACAAACTTGTATTGGCCGAGCATCAACAACACAAAAGAACCAGACACGCCGGGAAGCAGCATTGCAGTAATCGCAAAAAAACCGCTAATAAAAAGGAAAAGATAGGAATGACTCGCTTCCACAGCAGTCATACCAGTGAGCAAAAAAGCAGCCATAAAACCAACAATTCCCCATAACAAAGAAAGGAAAATTCGTTTAGAGGTTTTGGCATCGGGCAAAAGAGTGAATGCGGACATGGCAATCAACCCAAAGAAGAAAGAGAAGGTAGCATTGGGATGCTCCTCAATAGCATAAGGTATTACACCAGACATGCTCATAACTGCTAGCCCAATTCCTAAAAATAAAGGAACAAGGAATCTCAAGTCCCATCTTTTAGGCCTGAAAGGAACGATATTTGAAGTTAAGCCCCTTAAGGCACTTATAAAACGCTGATACACCCTCAGAATCAATGCAGTAGTGCTTCCAGATACCCCTGGAATTACGTCTGTAGCCCCAATAAGAAACCCCCTGAGGATGTTTATTATGAATTCCCCTGTCTTATTTTTCTTTGCTTTTTTCATATTAACCAATCATTTCATTCCTTTTTGCTTCTCATTTATAACTTTTGTCTATTTGAGAGTATTTTTCAATACAATGAATCCCTATATCTTTTGCTCAGAAGTCCAAAAGCTTTATGTATTGTAGGGCATTTCACTGCTTTGCATACCTTCTTCTTGTTTCTCTTATCTACTGAGAAAGAATAATTTGAATGGATATTACCTAAGTAAGTGATGAGATTCTCTTTTTTGACTGATTTCAACTTTTTTCCCAATTGAACTACTTCAGAAACAATACAGATATCAAAAACGTCTCCGTTGGGATACACGAGGACATGAGTCGTTTTTGAGTTTAGACAACAACCCATAAACTCTGGTAAAAACACAAAATTCAACTTCTTATTTCTCTCTCTTATTCTCTGCACTTCTTTTAGAATTTTTAATTTCTCAAAATATGAAAAATGCTCCCTGGTATTACGCAAGAGAATTATATTTTGAGGGTTCTTTGAGACCGTAAGACTGAGATTTCTTTTTAGGGACTTTAGAGTCTCTTTGGTTATAACCATGCTAATCTCTAGAAGATTACTTCTTTCGGATATTGTTGATATTGAGTTCATAATTTGCTCGTAGGTTTTCTTGTTTATTTTTCTGTTTCTGTAGTTTTCTTCAAAGAAGGCATCTACACTTATTTTTAACTTTATTCTGTTTTGTATTAAGAATTCAATTTTCTCCGAGTCTAAAAGGGTTCCATTAGTATATATACTTATGTTTTTTATTTGTTTTCTTATGTTTTTGTTGGCCCACTTAATGTATTTAGTAAGCATAACCCAATTGAGGAGAGGCTCAAACCCGTACAATACAATTTCAGGTGTTGTAGCAGTAGATGGATCTCTTAAAAAAAGTAGTGTGGCCTTTTTTGCTGTTTTTAGTGTCATATCCTCTTTTTCGTCATATAATGATTCAGTTGGTTTCAAGAAGCAATACTTGCAATTCAAGTTACAATAGTTAGTGACATTCAAAAGGATTGCGTAGGCTCCTTTCATCTTGTTTGTTTGACTTTGATTATATTATTTATTTGTTGTCATTTGTGCGATTCATGGCTTTCAAACACAAAATAATTAAATATATAACAATGTTAAATCAAATATATGAGCGAACAAATCATGTTTTTGGGCACCTCAGGCGATCCTATAGCGGTTTC
>CAZOKS010000015.1:0-21019 GCA_964580745.1 uncultured Methanosarcinales archaeon
AATATGCACTTCGGGTCCCACATGTCCAGATTCAGGTCAGCCTAACTGCGGTTATAACCTTAGCGAATCCAGGCTTTGCAACGCTTCTTTCGCTGAAAGTGCTGGTACAGGAGACAATAATTACAACACAGACGGAGAGTATATGTGCCAGGGCTTCTGCGATGGCAATGGAAACTGCGATTATGCTGGAAATTGCTTTAATATATCAGCTGAGTTTTTGCAGATTCAATTAATTAAGCCAGATGATAATAGCTTCGTTAAATCGTCTAATCCTATTTTGAGTTTCTCAACAAAAGCCTCTAGAAATAATCTTAATTGCAGTGTGAAAATTAATGAGGCTGAACTACCATTACAAAATACAGATGCGAACAAAACAGCTAAAGTTAGACTAAATGGGAACCTTTTAAATATAACAACAAAGAACTTTAAAATAACTTGGTTGGTCAAATGCACTTTACCTTCTCCGTTTAGAACTATATTTAACTCCTCATCAGCAAGGCACTTTTCAATAGATTTAATAGATCCAAATTCTCAAGTCAGAACAAACAGCACCCCCAATAGCAAAGGCTGGTTTAACAAACCTGTGAAATTGGCGATTCAAGCCAAAGATGATTTCTCTGGGATTCAAAGCATAGAATGGAAAAATTGTTTCAACTGTTTGTGGAACAAATATACAGATGAAATCCTCTTAGATGGAAGTGATGATCAAGGCTTAAACTGGATTTATTTCAGAGCTCTTGATAATGCAGGGAATATAGAGTTAACAAAATCAATTGTAGTTCCATTAGATACTACTCCTCCAACAATTGAGAATCTGCAAACAGAAATCGTAGAAAACTCTGACAAAATCTTCCTTAGGATTTCCGCAAACATTGAGGACTCTGTTAGTGGTTTATCTTCATTGCCAAGATGGAAAATTGGGAACAGAATAGGATATTTGAAAGAGATAAGCACCAATTTATACTACTCTTATATCGAAATTCAACCTTCCGAACTGCAAGAGTCCAACAATGTATCTCTGCTTAATGTTAGTGTAATTGCATCAGATTATGCTGAAAACTTAGCTACAAAAACCATTTCAGTAGAATGTATTACGGAACAGCCCTTTTTTGAAGCAGATTTGCTCAATAATTCTTGGGTAAGAAATGGAACATCTATCAAGATTTCTTTTTCGCAGGGTAGCCTCTCATATCGCATAAACTCATTGGATTATACTGTTTTAAATAAAAATAGCAGCATTTCGCTGAATAGCACAAGTTCAAACTTAACTCTAACTCTCTTGCTGAATAAAGGAGGAAAAACTTTCTCGAAGCTGTATAGATATCATATTGACTCTCAACCTCCCCAGATTCAACTAGTAGCACCAATAAACAACAGCAATATCAGTGGAATAAGTTTGTTTATCTTTGATATCAATGAAGAAGGAGTTATAAAAAATTGTTCTTTCTTTGTTGATAAGAAGAAATATAAAGAAGGAAATCAATTTAATGAGCTACCTTTCCCAACATTAGAACAGGAAGACGGAATACACCTCTTTGAATTCTTCTGCGAAGATGAAGTGGGCAACATCGGAAGTACCACATTTTATTTGAATGTTGTAAAGAATTTAATGAAAGTGATTAATGTTTCAGGAAATATTGAAGAAAGCTCTGGTGAAGTTGATTTAGAAAACAGCACAAATGATTCTATTAGTGTCTTGGTGGATAAAATTACCGGATTGAGTTCGGATAATGTGAAAATAAGACTTGCACAGAACGTATCCGAGGTTCCTGAAAAATTCGGAGAAGTAATTAATTCAATGAATATCTCTGCTAAGACCGATACTAAATCAAGAGTAATCGTTTCTGTCCTTAAAGATACTCTTACCAAAGCGAAAAAAACTCCGCCTTATGAGGATCTTGTCTTTTATGCGGATCATGGAAATGGACTTGAAGGTCCTCTCACTTCAGGATATTTAGGCAGCGCAAATAAATTAGGGTTAGAATTTGAGCGTTTCTGGTTCGAGACCAGCAATTATTCTATATTCTATATTGCTATGGCGCCTGAGCAGGAAGAGCAAATTGATTATGGGAGCTCTGGTGGAGGATCTTCAGGTAGTTCAGGCAGTGCTGTTGGAATCAAAACCCTAAAGCTAAATTTTACTCAATTGCCTGCTGTCCTAAACATTACAAAGAAAGATCGCTTGATTTTTTATGATGTGGATAATAACAGCAATAACTTAAAAATAATAAGTCTTGGAAAAGATCAATTGCGGCTCCTAATTAATAATGAGAAGTACAATCTTGAGTTGGCTAATCCCCTCCCGATTGAATTTGGCAGGAATAAAATTGAAATCACTCTTAAATCCATATCACTGAAATCTTATTCAGCACTATTAATGTTTTCCCCTTTGGATTTGCATCATGAAGAAGAAGCTGCGAAGAGTGCAAATGAATCTTCTCAAGAGAGCACAAGAACAAGTCAAGTGGAGTCAGAATCTCAGCATTCTGATTCCATACCATCTGGAGTGAACTCATTCAATCAAACTACCAAAAAGGCAAATAACAGTGTTTCTACAAGTCCAAAACAAGAAACTCGTATTCTGGAATCTCCAAGCAAAAGGCAAAATAGAGAAATTATTGTAGAAATCTTGGTCATTTCCGCTATTGTATTTTGCCTAATTTTATTAATTATTAAATTGATTAAATGGAAAAGAAGAAAAGACTTCTATGAAAAAAACAGATTCAATCAAGATCTTAAGGATTTTGATTAAGATGTGAGATTTAAGCGAAGTTATATCTTTGTCATTCATTTCATTGGAAATAGAAGATGCATTACAAGCCTCAAAGCTCTTTCTGAAGACCCAAATCAATAGTAATCTCTCTTTCTCTCTCTTCTTTAATGTTATCCATTACATAAGCAAACTCTAAACCTGCTTTTCCTAGGAGAAATTGCGCATTCTTTTATATTTCTAACCTTTTTATTTCTTTTTAAGATTTTCCTTGCTTTTGCTTTGTTTTATCTCATAAGAGGTCGTATGAGGATCTTCGAGGCCTAACACCCTGCTGGCCAGAAAGTAGATGGGGCCTAAGGCAAAATATGATAACTTCATCCAAGGGGGTGCGTGAAGGCAGTTACAGATTGGCAGCCCTGGATATTGGGCGGCTGCGAGATTCTGTATATTGAAAACATGATAACCCAATGTTTCAACCATAATTAGGCTTGGCCAGTAAAGGGCAAGAAATAAGAGCATTTTATGCAGGAAGCTGTTGAGCTTAAGTATGTGCTCCCAATGTGCATAAACAAGGTAGATGCTAAACAAACCCAGAGCCCAGGCAAATAGAGGAAAAGCATTTAGCCCAAACACCTTAAACATTCTTCTGTTATAGCTGTATTGGTTATTTGCAATCAACATCCAGATTAAAGAGACAGATGAGGCAAGGATTAGGTAAGAAAGGGCTTTTCTTCTGTTTGTTAAGAGAATATAGGGATATGCCAAGAGATAAACTGTCATTAAAAGGGTATCTGGCCTAAAAATCCCTGTCGAAAGAATGATAATCAGTGAAAGCAGCTTATCTGTGAGAAGTAGGATTTGCCGGTTTTTCTGAATCTTATCGCAGGGCTTCATTCTTTTTAGAGTGGCCATTAAGGTTCTCTTCAATAAAAGATATTTAAGGCTTTCTGTTCATAGAAAAGAATATTAAATGAGAACATGAGCCAATCTCGCTAGAATCTAATCATGCTCTTAGATTGTAATAAACTTACATTATAAGAAATAATCAAATTTTTATCGTGTAAAGATTGCAGAATATAATTTAATCTTGGAATCCAATCCAAAAGAGAATTAATCTAACATCTCAATCTCGATGTTGAGGCCTTCTGGGATTGGAACGCGCATCACAAGGCGGAGTGCTCGCTCGTCTAAGCCAAGATCGATAAGTCTTTTATGAATCCTTATCTCGTATCTCTCCCAGGTTGCTGTACCCTCACCATCCGGACTTTTTCGTGTAGTCAATCTTAATCTCTTTGTAGGTAAAGGTACTGGACCTTTCATCTCCACCCCTGTTTTCTCTGCAATCTCGTTGATATAGGTACATACCTGGTTTATCTTCGAGATGTCCGTGCTTGCTAGCTTTATTCTGGCTTTCGACATTTTATTTCCTCTGGATATTCCCAAACTTATCAAATCAAGACTTTGAAAAACACAAACAAAAACAAAAAAAAGTAAGAAGAAAGAAGGGTTTATGCCTTCTCGTAGTCTATACACATTCCTGCTGCAACTGTGGAACCAGAGTCTCTGATAGCGAACCTTGAAATCTGTGGTATCTCTGAGAACTTCTCGATAACCAATGGCTTTACCGGCTCGATAACAACAATTGCAGCGTCTCCGTTCTTGACGAAGTCTGGATTCTCTTGTACAACCTCTCCAGTAGCTGGATTGAGCTTTTTCTTAATCTCAACAAACCTTCCTGGATCTTGTGAGGTATGCACATGGAAAACAGGTGTATATCCTGCGGTTATCACGCTTGGATGGTTCAGTATTACTATCTGAGCAGTAAACCTCTTCGCAACAGTGGGAGGGTTATCTACAGGTCCTACTACATCCCCGCGGGCAATATCCTTCTTTCCAAATCCTCTAACATTAAATCCTATGTTGTCTCCTGGAATAGCCTCCTGAAGTTGTTCGTGGTGCATCTCAATGGACTTTACTTCGCCTTGCACACCCTTTCCTTCTCTGCCTGGCATTGCAATAACCTTCTGTCCAACCTTCAGGACGCCAGTCTCAACTCTGCCTACTGGAACTACTCCTATTCCAGTAATGTTATAGACATCCTGGATTGGTAGCCTCAAAGGCAAGTCGATTGGTTTCTCGCTAAGCTCCAAAGTGTCAAGAGCTTCTAAAAGAGTTGGCCCTTTATACCAGGACATATTCTCTGATTTCTCAACAACATTGTCGCCTTTCAAAGCGGAGATTGGCACAAACTGCACATTGTCAGTCTTATAGCCAACACTCTTCATAAGCTTAGTAACATCTTCCTTAACTTTCTTGTAAACATCTTCAGAGTATTCCTTCATATCCATCTTGTTTACTGCAACAATCATTTGATTAACACCCAATGTCCTTGAAAGGAAAACATGTTCCTTTGTCTGAGCATTAACACCATCGTTTGCAGCCACAACAAGCACACCAGCATCTGCCTGGGAAGCTCCTGTAATCATATTCTTAACAAAGTCCCTATGGCCTGGTGCATCGATAATTGTGAAGTAATACTTGTCTGTCTCAAACTTCTTATGAGCCAGATCAATGGTAACTCCTCTTTCTCTCTCTTCTTTCAAGTTATCCATTACATAAGCAAACTCAAAGCCTGCTTTTCCTAGCTTAGTCGCTTCGTCCTTAAGTCGTCTCATCACCTGCTCGTCGATATTTTTAGTATCATAGAGCAATCTTCCTACTGTAGTGGACTTTCCGTGGTCCACATGTCCAATAAAAACCAAATTGATATGTTCTTTTTTTGCTGCCATTGTTTATACCCCCAAAAGCATTAATTTCTTAGATTAGGGATTGGAGAGGTATTTAAAAAGTTTTCGTTTAAATTAAGTCATAGAGAGGTTTTTAAGAGTTGAAACCTAATTATACGTATTCTTTAAGAAAACTTTGCCAAACAGCCATATAGAAAAAACTATATAATGGATTGCTCAGTCTTAATTGACTATATTAAATTGATTGTATTGTACATTTAAGCTCAAAATGAAAACCAAACAAAACATACCAAAAGCTCCAGTAATAAAATACAAGCCTGATGACTTTAAGGTTTTTGAACTAGGCTCCGAGGAAATAGAACAAGGCAAGAGGAAAGAAAGGGGACAATATGGTCTTTTTTTATTGGAGAAAAAGAATGTTGATATGATGAAAGCTATTAAGTGGATTGCAAGCGAGCTTAGAATCCCTCAGAAATTTGTTTCTTTCTCTGGGACAAAAGACAAGAAAGCACTCACTAAGCAATATATCTCTATAAAGGGCAAATATAATAAGGAATTCGAGATTCAGAAGAAAGATGGCGCTTATGTCAGAATTGAAAGGGTTGGTTTCACTGATAAGCCCATTTCTTTGGGGACGCATGACATCAACAGGTTTAGGATTACGGTTAGAAATCTTGATGATTCTTTTTGCATCAATGAGAGATTTAGTTGGAACAATATCCCTAATTACTTTCATAACCAGCGTTTTGGGATTCAAGGCAACAATCATATCATTGGAGAATATATCATAAGGGGAGAGTATAAGAAAGCATGGATGCTGGCAAAGGAACAAAAGTCGGGGAAAAAGAAAGGAAAGATTGATGAAGAAAGCAAGGAGAATTCTATAAACTCGTTAAGGAGAATGAACAGAAAGCTTGCTGGTCTTTATGTGAGCGCTTTCCAGAGTTATATATTCAATAAGGCTGTTTCTAATTGGATTAGGGGGAGGTTCAATCATTTTTGGGTGGAATATAATGCAGGGGAGTTAGCCTTCATTAAGGAAGAGTCTGGAAGAATAAATAATCAAAAGGTTATGCTGCCTGGCTTTGGTTTTGAGCTGAATGGAGAAATAGGCAGGTATATTCAAGAGGAGATGGAAAAACTAAAAATAGAGCCAAGGGATTTCATTATAAGGCAGCTTCCTAGGTTATCTGCTGAGGCGGTTGAAAGGGATTTATTCATTGAGGTTAATCAAGCCAAGAATCCTATCTTAGAAAAAGACGAATGTTTTAAGGGCAAGAAAAAACTAATCCTAGATTTCGGATTGGGGAAAGGTTCGTATGCAACAATCGTTATAGCGGCGCTCTGCAGGGAAGCTCCTGTTGAGTTTAAGAGATAGACCTGATTTAATTACTCAATATAACAATATATTCTTAGTGGATAGCATGGGTAGAATTAACGAACGGGGTTTATTATGGATATTATATCATCGAATACCTTTTCCGGGGCCTTTAATCCATCAACCCTTCTCAAAATGTTCTGTTTGTCATAGAATTCTATTATGGGCTTGGTCTTTTCTTTATAATCTCTTAATCTTCGCTTGATTGCTTCCGGCGTATCGTCCTTTCTTGTGATTAATTGTTGACCGCATAAATCACATCTATCATTGTATTTGGGAGGGTTGAAGTATATATTATAGACCGCTCCACAATTAAGGCAAATCCTTCTTCCTGAGATTCTTTTCATCACTGTTTCATCATCCACTTCAATCAGAATCACTTGGTCAAATTTGTAATGGCGTTGGAATGACTTTGCTTGAGGTATTGTTCTTGGAAAGCCATCCAAAACAAAGCCTTTCGTATAGTCTCCTTTATCCAATTTATCAACCACTACCCGTGTTACAATCTCATCAGGCACCAGCGCCCCATTATCCAGGTATTTCTTAACTATCTTGCCAAGCTCTGTATTCATAGATATATTTTCTCTAAAGATATCTCCTGTTGATATATGAGCAATACCTAAGTATTCTGATATCTTAGATGCTTGTGTTCCTTTTCCTGAGGCTGGAGGGCCTAATAAACAAATCTTCATAAACATTCACCTTATTGAACCTACTGTTTTAGTATCATCTTCCTGCATAGATAACACACCATTACTAATCTCTCACAAATTGAGCATTCTTAAAGATTCGCTGTGTTTCCTGTAACAATCTCAAAAATCAGATGAAAAATTTGCTCCCATATAAAACTTTCTTATCTTTTTATAATCCATATTTGCTTTTATCAACTTTTCTTAGCTGTTTACCTGCGTTTCAGCAACAATAGAAATAATATCAAGATCAAGCAAGCAACAGCACAAATTGCTATAATCAATACTATTGATAGTCTTTGGTTATATTTTATGTTTGAACTAGGCCTTACTTTTTCTTCTTCATCAAATTCAAATTGTTTCTCCTTGAATTCAGGCGTTTCTTTTATTATAGAGAACAGTTCTTCTGTTTCTTTTTTCTCGTAGCCAGGGGCTGAAACGTTTATATAAAGCTTATATCCACCAATCTCATTTAAATCAATCGTTGTTGGGAGGTAAATAGACTTTCTTTCATTAGATGGTGTCTCTAAAGTTGCTGTGATATTAAGCGATTCATGGTTAAGGTTTGAAGAAAAATTGATATAAATTGGTTTTCCTACCTGAATAAACCTCTCAATGGTTCCACAGCCAGGATTTTCACATATGTATGTTTTAAACTCTAAGGGTTCCAAAGCATATATTTTAAAATCCTTGCTTTCTGTATTCGGTTGAGGTTCTAAAATAGATACAAATGCGTTGCAGTTTGATGATAAATCTTTTTCTTGGACTTCTCCGCCCTTGTAAGCAAAAGAATGGTTCTTTCCCCCAGTTAACTCGATAGTGTCTGTTGTTAATAACGGAGCTGGTATGTTGTCGCACACAAAACTTGCAGTATATGTTATTTCCATATCTTCTTCAGAATAGAATGAATAATTAAAAGTAATCCCCTCTCCTATCTTGAAGGAATCCTTAATATTTAAGTTAATCTCCTGCCCAAACACAAGCGCTACATTTAGGGTAAGAAATAATAAAATAAAAAGCATGTGATATCTCATTTTTTTGTTTTTCATTGATTCCACCTTTTTCATTTAACTAGATTTTATTATTTTCTAAGCTTGGATATGAAGTTAAAGTATAGGCTAATATTAATAACTATATAATATCCCAATTGTTCCAACATAAGCATTCTTCTTTTTTAGTTTGTTATATCTTAAGGTTTTTCCTTTAAGCAGCATATTACATCACCACTACCGGCAAAGGTATCAAATTCTTGGTTGCAACTTGTCATCTCAGAGCCAAATACTTGTGACGCGAGGACCTGGCATCTTTCTTTACTAACGCACTCTGCTCCTATTTTTAAGCAGTCCTTTTTTAAGTTTTCTTCTTGCCTCTGGGAGTATGAAGAAAACTCCCCTGCAAATATAAGTATTATTATGACTAAAACAACTAGAGCTATGGCTGAAACCATTATTAATGACAGAGCAACCCCTTTCTTAGATTTCTTTGCAATATCAATCATAGTTATAATACTCTTTTTGTTTATTTGTTTATAAATATTTCTGTATCTTGTTAAAAACCTTCAAGTAAGATATTGAGAGAATATTATAGGATAAAATGCTTTAAGAAAGAATAATAAAGCCATCTTGTAAAGGGAACTTTATTCTAAGAAAATACTTCTTTCTTAATTGTTATTTTAAACGGCAACGTGAATGTAGGATCTCCAATAAGCTCGTACATATTTTGCAAAGCATTGTAATGATAATTCATTTTAAAACTTTCTCCGATTGAATATTGATTACTAAGCATGTCTTCCAATGTTGAGAAAGGGGTGTAAAAGCCTGTATATGCTCTGCTAACCGTTCCAATTACGCTTACAGCGCCTTTCCTTATTGCATTGTAGCAAAAAGAATCAGCATCTTCACTACTGCAAGTTAAACATGCAATCAAAGAGACAATAGAGCTGTCCAGTATTGGAATCTCATCAGAATCTATTCCTGCCCAATCTGGCAAGCCATGATTAAGATAAAATATAAACTGCTTATCCTTCCAAAGTTCCGGTTCAAAATCATAGGTCTCTTTGTCTTTTGATTCTATTTCAATGTTAATGCCTGATTTAGAAAGAGCATTACCAAACTCAACTGCTTTTCTTTTATCAAATATGTAAGCCCAAGAGCCTTCTGGGTCTGCGGTCGTCATTAGAACTGCTTTTTTATAGTTTCCTAATACATCTGTGTAAAATAAAGTTCTCATTACCATTGATGAAACATCTGATGTCGTGAAGCCTTTAATCCTGCCAATTGCAATATTTGGAAATAAACTCCTTCCAAAAAACTTCGCATATATATTAGGATCCGTAGCAGTATAAACACTGTAATCCGGATGGGGTATTGCTTCGCTGATGAACTTATTAGGTCCTATAATAGTCATGTAAAAACCATTGGACAAATCACCTTCGACCTCTGTTGTTCCAACAGAAAGAGTGAAAGGAGTATCTGCATTATAGCTAGAACAGGGTTCAACAATTATTCGTGTTTTTGAGCCTCTTGGATGTATTTCAAAGGGAATGTTGTTCAGCTTAAAAACGGGCACGCATCTTTCTAAAATTTCTTCTTCTAAGTCGGTTTTAAGTGTGAACTTTTCCTTGCTAAACATATAATAATTTGGTGCCTTGAAATTTAATCCAAAGTAAACTGAACTGCCTTCTTTTGATTCCAGCACAAACTCCACAGGAGTTTTCTTCATTTGTTCTACTGATGTTCCACGATAAGCCACTTCTTTTTTGCCCGTTGGATTAAAGCATTCATTCATATTATTCTTATCGCAATAAAATTTTATCTTTTTCCCCTGCTTTGGAGTTCCTTCTAAAGAATAGAATGATTTCCGAGGATCTTCTTCGGCGTCATAGAAGAATAATGAAGCCCCATCAAAATTAATGTTTAGTTTATCTGATGTTATGAGAGGTGGGAGCCTAATCTTTATTTTAAGTCTGTAATCACTTACAACAAAATCGTTAGCTTCTAAAAAAGAAAGGCTCTCGAAACAAGGAATCTCACTCTCCCATATTCTTTCGCCATTGATATCTGCTGTTGCTTTGACAACAGGGCTATTGCATTCCATGAAAGCTCCTTGAAGTTCAATACTTGCTGAGCTTAATTCTCTATTTATTAACTCTTGAGGAAGGTTCACTCTAAACGAATCCTTCGAGAACCAGAACTCATGCTTAAATTCTTTAAATCCTTTGGAACAAGGTTCGCCCAAAGTGCAAGAACTATAATATGGCTTCTCAAAGCCTGATTCTTCAAAAAATTTTTCTTTTATCTCTGAATCAATGTTACTCGGATAATATTTCCCAGAAGAGTCTAATTCAAGTATGCGGATTATTTCTTTTTTTGCACTGGCTAAAAAAGGTGAGATTAATGAATTTTTCTGGAACAAATGGGTTATTTTATAAGAAGAAAACTCTGTTTCAAGCTCGTCTGTTTTGTAATCGTAAAAGTCATTAGGATTAACAAAAATCTGTTTAGAACATGAAGTTTCTTTGCAGAATTCTGCTTCAATTTCATTTAAGCTATATGTTTTGCTGCATAATTCCTTTTTGTCCACTTCTCCTACACATATCACTTCTCTTCCATCTAAGTATGCTTCTTTGTCCAAGCTGGAGTGTTCAACTATGAAAGGTGAGTTTATATGCGAAGCATATACAGAAGCGAAAAGAGCAATAGAATAATCATCTTTGCAGTAGACCACCTTGTCGTAGGAGTTCCAATATTTAATATAATCGAAAGGTTTTACGATTTCAATCATATCCTTCTTTAAACCCGCGCCATTCTTACTGACCAGAATATTGCCCATTTCTGAAAACTCTGGTTCTTCGCGATAAGAGGTTATCAAATCAACTTTTTCGGGTTTGTAGGCTCGAATAAAATAAACAATCGAATCGGTGTCTATTTTATTTTCCTCTTTATGGTATATCATAGTTGGGTAAACACAAATATCGCTTGGAGTTCCGTAACCTTTTTTGCACCAAACAGCATCTGAGTTTTCATCTTTGCTTGTTTCCCAAGTTGATACAGGTACAAGAGAAAGCACATTACGCCAATCTTCATTTGATATGAGAAAGAGCCCCTTTTTTAAGTATGCTGAAGGATTCTTGTGTGGTGCTCCCACCCTTGGCACTTCTTCAACATCAATCTCATTTTCTTCTCCAATATCTGTTTCAGTTTCTTCCTCGAATTCTGTTTCAGTCTCCTCCTCAAAGTCTGTTTCAGTTTTTTCATCTTGTTCTTTCTTACGGAACATTACTTCTTCAGCCAATGCGCTAAGCCATCGCTTTGCTTTGTCTCTGCCCAAAGGGGTGCTCACATCCAAAAAAGAAACAGGATTTTGGTTAAAGAAGTCCGAAGTTATCTTGCTATAGTCCGAACAGGCTCCCTCTTCGCCTTCTTCCCAACCAATCAAGACATAGCTGAGTTCGGGCGCATACCCGAAATAATATACGCAATAACGTCCTTCCTTTGATTTTTTCAAGGTTTCGCTGATTTGAGATTTCTTGCTAATAACCCAAGAGACAAACTTAGAAAGCCTTGTTGCTGTATTATTCTCAATATAAACAAACAAGAGCTTTGTCCTACGCGGCTCTTCATTGAATCTTTTATAGAGCTCTTCACTGAAATGATTAAGTATCTCAATATCAAACTCATATTCATCGCTGAACTCAGGAGCGTAAACTTGTGGGTTCTTATCCTCGAAGTTTATTGAGTCCGGTTCCATGGCGAAACTGGGAATAGGAGATCCTGCTCCATAAACTCCTTTTAATCCCATAATTAAAGAAAGTCCAACAGTCAAAACAGCAATTATTAAAACAAAATTCAGAATTTTCATTGCAAGCTTTCTTTTGCTCATTATTAAGATCATTTTTAAGACCATTTTATTCTTTATCGTCGTATTCACATTACTTAATGCCCTATTTTATTTCCTATCTTATTCATTATGGACTTTTAGTCTTCTGCTTTCTATTTCCCTTTTTTAATGCCGCACTTTGTTTTTTGATTTCTTCTTTCTTACTTTTGTATCTCTAAATTTATTATGACAGCACAGCGGTTTCTCCTGAAGGAGGGGCATAAAATTCCTCAATTTTGCTTATAGGAACGGTTTTGGTCAATCTAAAAGTCGGATCTCCTAACAATTCATACATTAGAGCCTCTTTGTCCGATTTGTAGTTCTTTTTAAAGCTATGCCCCATTGAAATTCCATCATTAAGCATGTCTTGTATTGCTCCAAAAGGAGTGTATATGCCCGCAAATGCTATTCCTACTGTTCCAATCACGCTTACAGCGCCTTTCCTTATTGTATTAAGACAAAATGAAGAAGGTGCTTCGTTCTCGCAAGTTGAGCAAGCTATTAATGCGACAATAGAACTATCTAAAGCAGGTATTTCATCATAATATATTCCTGCCCAAGAAGGACTTCCATGGTCACTATAAAGAATAATCTGTTTGTTTTCCCATAGAACTGGTGGAAACTCGTACGTTCTGGTGTTTTTTATAGCTTGTTTCACATTAAAACCAGAGGTTTTTAGTGAGTCTGCAAACTCTTTAGTCAAGTCTCTGTCAGTAACATAAATGTGCTGATCCTTTGGATCGGCTGTAGCCATTACACTTACTTTATTATCATTTTTAAGCACTTCTTTATAGAAGAGGCTTCTCATTATTATTGATGAAACATCAGAGGTTGTGAAACCTTTAATCCTACCAATCGGAATTAGCGGACTGTAACTTTTAATTTCTAGTTTAGCGTATTCATAGGGGTCTAATGCAAGAAAAAAGTTCAGACCAAACGACATATGTGTGAACAATTTTTCTTTTATTAATGAATCAGAACCGAATATTGTTAGATAAGAGTTAGATAAGAATTCTTTATCTATTGCTAAACCCTTTAAGTTGACTGAAAAAGGATTGCCTACCCATTTTTGATAAAAACTGGGCTGTATAGTGATTTCAGCATATCCATTTTTGGATTCTGCCGTGAATGACCAGCTGTTAAGTTCTGAGGGTGTTGTTTTTTCCCACTTGCCTACAATATCTTTCCCATTTATGAAGAGATCAAATGACAGTCCTTCCCCGCCAACAAATTCTAATTTGAACAACAAAACTTTGTCCTTGAGAGGCAATTTGAATTTTATGGGGTGTCCTTTTCTACTCTCTTCATTATCTGAAAAACCACCTTTAAGTTCCGCTTTATTTCCTTTTATAAAAGGTTTAAGGCAAGTTTCCTGATTTTTCGCATCGCAGTAAAACTGTTTGTTGGTTTGCATACTGCTTTTGTATCTTACAACATAAAAAGAATCGCGGGTTTGGTGCTCTGCATCGAAGAAAAACAAAGACGCTCCTTCAAAACGAATTTTAATTCTTTCGATTTCTCTCTTTTCAGGCAGTTGAATTTCAATGTATTTTTTTGAATTTGGTGCAGATAGTTGGTCCATAGCCATAAAACTTTTTTCATCTCCGCAGGGGATAATCCCTGACCAGACTTCTTCGTCATCAGCTTCTAGGAATACAAACACAGAAGACTCTTCGCACTTTAAGAATTGTCCTCCAATCTCTAATGTACTTTGGTCAGATTCTGCCAGACTCTTTGATAATTCTTCAGGCAATTCAAATTCAAACTCATCTTCAACATAGATGCGGGAGCTGTCTTTGAATTCATCGTATCCACTAGAACAACTTTCCCCCAAATAGCATGATACTGGCTCAATTCTGCTATCTATCTGGTAAGCGCTCTTAATCTTTTTGCTTACCTCTAGAAAATTTTCTCCTTCGATGTTATATATTACCTCTTCTTTTGCACTGGCTAAAAAGGGTGCAAGCATAGAGTTCTTCTGGAACAAGTTGAAGATTTTTCCAGATGAATACTCTGGCTGAATAAACCTAGTAGAACTCATAAATAAATCTTCAGGGTTAACGAAGATTTTCTTCAAGCATGATGTATCCCCGCAGTATTTAGCTTCAAGCTCTTTTAAGCCATATGTTTTGCTGCACAACTCCTTTTTGTCCACTTTTCCTACGCATATTACTTCTCTTCCATCTAAGTACGCTTCTTTATCCAAACTGGAGCGTTCAACTATAAAAGGTGCGTTTATGTGCGAAGCGTATACTGAAGCGAAAAGGGCAATGGAATAATTATCTTCACAATAGACTACATTATCATATGATTCCCAGTATTTAATATAATCTGATGGATTTATGGTTTCAATGTTCTCTTTAGGCATTCCTGCACCGTGTTCATTATCAGCTACCAGTAGCTCTGCGATTTCTGTATTGATTGGCTCTTTAATAAGAGTTATTTTATCGGGTTGATACTGCTTGATGAAATATATAATTGAATCTGCGTCAATCCCGTTGCTTTCATAATGGTATATTAAAGTAGGATATATACAGATTTGTTCCGGAGTGTTGTAGCCCTTGTGGCACCACTTAGAATCACTGTTGTCTACGGCCTTCCATGCTGACACCGGCACAAGAGACATCACATCCCGCCAGTTTTTGTTTGATATAAGAAATACGCCCTTTGAGGAGTATGCTGATTCTCTTTTTTTCGGTTGAGCTAGCTTGATTCTTGAAACAACATTATCATCATGTTGAGCTATAATTATTATCTCTATCTCTCCTTTGATTTCCGTGCTTCCAAAAAGTGTAGACCATGATTCTGATGCTAAATTTATTGAATATGGAATAAATACAGAATCAAAATCCTTGTTTGATGAGACCTCAAATTCATAGTCCTCTTTTAGCTGAGATGTTTCAACCACTTCTCCATCTTTTACAATCTTGGCAGATTCTAGACTAAAGCTAATATCTGATTTGGATTTTAACTTTTCAATACTCTCCAATACGCTTTTCTCAATAATCAACTTGTATGTGTCCTTGTTTTTTCCATCTGAACCATCCTTTTTCTCAATTGAAACCATATTGCCAATGTCCCGCACCACTTTTGCAATAAGATAATAATTTTCTCTAGTTCTCAAACAGGACTCTTGAGTGATAAAATCAACATAATTTTTATCTATTCTGCTGGACATGCAATTAAAATCCTCATAACTGCATATGTAATCTCCATCTTCATTTTTGCATAGTCGGAAATAGTTAGGTGTCCATTCAGGCAGCTTACCCACCTGCAAGTCTTCGCTTAAATCCTTTGAGAATGAAATTTCAATGATGTCATGTTTAGCAAGTTTAACAAAGATAGGATCTTTCAACTTCAAGTATCTTAAGAAAACAACATCTGTAAAAAAATCAGTGTAAAATTTAGCAATATTACCTCCTGTTTCTTCAATGTATTGTTCAGAAAATATTTGTCCATCTTTATACCAGGACACTTTGAAATCTGTTGGAAAGGATATCCGGCCTCCTGATTCCAAATATGAAATAAAATCTAGCATTGCCTCATTCATATTTAATTTAGCCCTTATATAATCATAGCGCTTAAATACATCCTCGCTGTCGGGTTTTCCTTTATGGTATTCTAGTTGAGTAAAGTAGTAATACTCCCCTGGTGAATCAATATATTTCTTAAGCTTGTCCCATTCTTTTAAGTAAACCTCGCATTCTGAGAATTCATTGAACTTCCCTACTATTTCCCCTTCACATTCAGTTAAGCAAGCAATGCTTCCATCTTCAAGCCTGCATAAATTCTTGCCTTTGTCTTTTAGATTAATGTTTGGAATTTCCCTTATGATAGAAAGTTCTATTTGGCCTTTCCCCAGTATCTTACTAATCCTTTCATCCAATATTTTCAAGGAAATCTTAAACTGAAATGATAAGGCATTATCTGCATCAAACAGACTTTTTGGCAACTCAAAATCATATATGTCCTTGTTTAGAAATGACAGAGTCCCTACCTTTTTTTGATTTTTACCTTCAAGCTCGTAGACCTCGAAAGTGTCTTCAACTGAGAGAGAAACAAACTCCGTTATTTCGGCCATTCTTTTTTCAAAATCTTGAAGAAGTCTCAGCCGGAAGACATAAGGGGTTTCCATTTTAATCAAAGATGCCTCTTTTTTTATTGCGTCTTCAATGGCCTTAATAGAATTAAATTTCATTAAAACCTGACTGCATTCTTCTTCTGAACTCAGCTCTAAAGAGTTGCCGTTGCATTCTCCGCGAGCGGGAATACATTCTACATCTTTTTCCTCGCTAAGACAGAATATGTTTTCTGGTCCATGAGAAAAACTGGAAAAATCTATGCTAGACAGATCAAAGTTTATCCTAACAAATACGGGATCTCTTCCAATCAGAGACTTCCATGTTTCATCAACGGGATTTAATAAATAAGACAATTCTAATTTACTATACTGTTTGTCTAGTTTAATGGATAAGCCATTAAAGATAGAGAACTCATCTACATCTTTCATAGTCTCTTCCACATTAGAATTAACAAGGATATCCTTAAACAGGCTGAATAATACTTTTTTATTATCATTTAGAGCTTTAATTGTGCGGAATAATTCGGTTCTCTCTTCCTCATTTTTCCAAACAATATCTAAGGTTATTCCATTTTCTGCTTCTTTCGTTTTTATCTGCAGCATCGCTTCAGGCTCTTTTATGAATGTATTGATTTTCTCCCAGTCTTCTTTCAATTTGTTGCATTCGCTTAACTCATCAAATTCAGCTATCCATTCTTTTTGATTTGCGCATTTTTCTCTGCATTGAGCAGTATCATCGCTCAATCTACATAGCTGATAGCTTGCTTCATTTTCTTCATTCTTTTCATCGCCTTTAGTTATAGCTTCAAGATTCTTCATAACGGTTATTGTTATCTTATCAGAAGAAAGAAGTTTTGCTAAGCCATCATTTTTTATCTCAATAACAATTGGTATATATACTTGGTCAAACTGAGGGTCTTGCTCAATTGAAAAGGTGTAATCCTTACCTAATTTTATTATTGTACCATATCTATTCTCAGAATTGAAAATAACAACATGATTCATTAACAAATACTTCATTATTTCATTGCCCCTTTCAAATTTCGGCTTTATTTTATCCGAAAACACAATTTTGTAGATGTCTTCATTATCGGGGCTTTTCCCTATAGTTATCTCTTTACCGAGTTCTCCCGGATTGTTGATTATAGAATTCAAGCTGTTATAAGCAGCTTCATATTCGGCGCATTCTTCTGCGGATTCATATTCGTATATTTTTCCTTTGCACGCTGAACCTTGAAGGATACAAGTCCCATGATTTCTATCAGAAGAATCAATGCATAGAGTTGTTTTTGCGCTATTCTCGTCTTTGCCTTTCTTATTTGTTTCTAAAACTTCTTCAACCAATGCGCTAAGCCATTGCTTTGCTTTGTCTCTCTTACTGGGGGTACTCAAACTCGAAAAAGAAACAGGATTTCGATTGAAGAAGTCAAGAGTTATCTTGCCATAGTCTGAACAGGCGCCTTTTTTGAACTCTTCCCAACCTATCAAAGCATAGCTGAGTTCGGGAGCATACCCAAAATAATATACGCAATAACGCCCTTTCCCTGTGTTTCTTAAGGTGTCACCGATTTCAGATTTCTTGCTAATAACCCAAGGGACAAACTTTGAAAGCCTTGTTACCACATTATTCTCAATATAAACAAACAATAGCTTTGCCCTGCGCGGCTCTTCATTGAATCTTTTATGGAGCTCTTCACTGAAATAATTAAGCATCTCAATATCAAACTCATATTCATCGCTGAACTCAGGAGCGTAAACTTGTGGGTTCTTATCCTCGAAGTTTATTGAGTCCGGTTCCATGGCGAAACTGGGAATAGGAGATCCTGCTCCATAAACTCCTTTTAATCCCATAATTAAAGAAAGTCCAACAGTCAAAACAGCAATTATTAAAACAAAATTCAGAATTTTCATTGCAAGCTTTCTTTTGCTCATTATTAAGATCATTTTTTATTGTTTATGCCTCATCATTACTTTATGCTACCTCTTTTTAGTCTTTTTGCTTTTCATGCCGCTTTTTTATTGCCCTACTTTATTTTTTCTTATTTTATATTTTATTTATATTTCTATTTTTTGCTTAACTTCCCTATTATTCGCAGGATTCAAATATAACCAGTTCTCTTTAGCTCTACTTGGCCTCATCATATGCTTTATCCTAGCTTCAGTTTTTATTGTGTCTTTAAGTTACTAATAACCTAATCTTTTAGTGAATACCCTTCTTAGAAAAATCCAAAGGATATAAAATGATATGAGACGCTACTTTTATTGACGCTATTTCTTGTTTCATCTTAAATGAAATCAAAAATGAAGACTTAGAAACCAATTCAATCAATTGTTTATCTAACTTATTTGACTTGCTTAACTTATCTGTCTGACTCATGCAAAAAGGATGTTTAAAAAGCGAAAAAATATTAAGGGCAATTGTTTTATAGTTTGGTATTAATGCAATTTATTCGGAGATCAACTCCCATTCAGGTATCAACCTCTTCGCATGTTATCGTACATGATTTTGCCAAGAGTTATAAATAACATCTCAAGGGTGAGAAAAAATGGATATTGAAAAAGCAATCGAAAAAAGATGCTCAATGAGAGAGTATAAGGATAAGGATGTTCCCGCTGACTTGCTTGGCAAGGTCTTGCAAGCAGGCAGGCTGGCTCCTTCTTCAGGAAACATTCAGAATTGGGGTTTTGTGCTTGTCTTAGATAAGGAAAAGAAGGAGGAGATTGCTAAGGCATGTATTGAGCAGTACTGGATGGTTCAAGCCCCTGTTTTCATAGTCATATTAGGTAATCAGAAAAAAGCAAAGGAGTTCTATGGGGAAAGAGGAGAAAAGGTTTATTCTTTTCAGAACTGCGCTATGGCTGCCGAGAATATGATGCTAGAGGCTGTTGCGGTTGGACTGAGTACTTGCTTTGTGGGAGCTTTTGTGGAGGATAGGATAAGGCAGATAATAAATGCACCTGAGTATATGCTGCCAATGGGAATAATCACATTGGGCTATGCTAAAGCAGAGGAAAAGCAGAAAGTAAAGAGCTCACTATATAGCAAAGTATCTTTTAATGAATACGGAAATAAGATTAAAGATATGGACTTGGTTCTAAAGAATTATAATGTAGTGGGGAAGGTTATAAACAAGACGCTGGAAAGCAGTGAGAAAACCAAAAAAACCTTTAAGGATTACTTAAAGCAATTAGCAGATTCTTTTAAGTGGCAAGGAAATAAAAACAAATAAAAAGCCTCAAAATTGCCCGATGTATATGATTAAATACAAAAAGAAAGCAAACTCTACCACGATTATAAAGAAAATCCTTCATCCTATCGTAAAGGAGTGGTTCTTCTCCACATTTAAGGATTTCTCTCTGACTCAGAGATATGGCATATATGATATTCATTCCAGAAGAAATGTTTTAATTTCCTCTCCCACCGGCTCTACAAAAACCTTGACTGCCTTTCTTTCTATTCTTAATGAGCTTACTGATAGCTCGCTTAAAGGAAAATTAGAAGATAAGATATATTGTGTTTATGTCAGCCCTTTGAAATCATTAAACTACGATATTGAAGTTAACCTCAAAGAGCCACTTAAACAGATTGAGAGGATTGCTAAGGAGAAGCATGGAATCAAGGATTTAGGGATTCGAGTTGGGGTGAGAACAGGGGATACTACGCAGAAGGAAAAGGCAAGGATGAGGAAGAAGCCGCCCCATATTTTGATTACGACACCGGAATCCTTGGCGATTATGCTTGCTTCAAAATCCTTCTCTAAGCATCTCAAGAATGTTGAATGGGGCATAATTGACGAGATTCACGATTTATGCGGTAATAAGAGAGGGACGCATCTCTCGCTTTCCTTTGAATACTTGGAGAAGCTGAGCGGGCATTTGTGCAGGGTTGGTTTGTCGGCCACTGTTTCCCCTTTGGAAGAGGTGGCTCATTTCTTGGTTGGCAATAAGATTGAAGATGGGAAAGTCAAGCCAAGGGATTGCAGGATAATAGATGTTTCTTTCATCAAGAAGACTGACATAAAGGTTATTACGCCGGTAAAGGCCTATCTTGAGACCGATTTGTTTAGCGTGGATAGGGCGATATACGCTCAGGTTCATAAGCTGGTGCAAGAGCATAAAACTACTCTGATTTTCACGAATACGAGAGCCGCTACCGAGAGGGTTGTGGATTTGCTCAAGAACAGGTATCATAAACATTATAATGACGAGAATATTGCTCCTCATCATAGTTCTCTATCAAAGGAAAAGCGGAAAGAAGTGGAGAAGAAGCTCAGGGAAGGCAAGCTCAAATGCGTGGTTTCCTCTACTTCCTTAGAATTGGGCATAGATATTGGATATATTGATCTGGTAATACTGCTTTCAAGCCCAAAATCTGTTGCAAGGGCATTACAGCGATGTGGAAGAAGCGGTCACAGACTGCATGACACTACTAAAGGCAGGGTTATTGCAGTTAACAGAGATGATTTGCTTGAATGCGCGGTAATGATTAAGGATGCTAATGCTCCTTATCATCCTGGAAAGAGGTCAAAAGCG
>CAZOKS010000016.1:0-20867 GCA_964580745.1 uncultured Methanosarcinales archaeon
TTCCTCCGCTTTCTACAACCCTCTCATCCTCAGCTCCCATGCCATTGGCTTTCGTATCATCAGTTTTCTTATGCTCGGCATTCATATACTCGGCTTTCTTATATTTGGCTTTCTTATACTCAGCATTCATGTCCCCTGATTTTACATCCCCAGATTTTACATCCTCGTCTCTCAATCCCCCAGTTTTCATATCCTCTAAATTTTCATACTTCGCTCTCACTTCCTCGGCCTTCTTATCCTCTACCTCCAACCCCCTCTCAGCCAACCCTAAAAACCATTCCGCTCCTTCAAGCCCGTGTTGCATTATAAGCGCTGCTGAGCATAAGGTTTTGACATTGTTTATATTCGTTGGACAGCCATACAAACCCTTTTGCGCTGGATACGGAGGACGCGGCCGGGGCTGGCCCCGTCGCCCTTCGATAGAACGGAGCAGGGCGGTCTCTTCCCCGCACACAAAGGCGCCAGCCCCGGACTTTATCTTGAGGTCAAAGTCAAATCCAAGATGAAACACATTCTTGCCTAAGAAACCTCTTTCATAGAGTTTAGGGATTAGGGTTCTGAGAATCTTTTCGGCTAATGGATACTCTTGTCTTATATAGATGAATCCTTTGGATGCGCCTGTAACATAAGCGCAGATAAGCATCCCTTCTATAAGCATTAAGGGGTTGCTCTCTATTAAACCTCTGTCCATGAATGCACCTGGATCTCCTTCGTCTGCATTGCATACAACATATTTCTGATTGGGACAATTATCACTCGGAATCGCTTCCTTTAAGAACTTCCATTTGAGATGAGTAGGAAAGCCGGCTCCTCCTCTTCCTCTCAGTTTTGAGTCTTTTATTATTTCGAGGGTTTTGTCGCGGCCCTGCTTGACAGCATTCTTAAGGCCTTGGAAACCTCCTTTCTTTATGTATTCATCTATGTCTAATGGGTCTATAAAACCGCAATCCTTCATCAATACCCTTTTCTGATGTTTGAAGAATGGGATTTGCCTAAAGAAAGGGTATCTTGTGCTGTCCTCAGTAAAGAGTTTATCTTCTAAGATGTGTGAATGGATTATTGAATCAATTATATGGCCGGCATCCTTTGGCTTGAGCTGAACATAGAAGAATCCATACGGCATTATAATAAGGGTCGGGCCCATCTGGCAGAATCCATGGCAGCCGGTTTGTTTTATTGAGAGGGTTATTCCTTTTTTCTTTAAGATATGGGATTTCATCTCGGCTTCAAGCTTAAGCTGCTCTATGATTTCCAGAGAGTCTCTTGAGCGACAGCCGGTTGCTCCGCAGACAAGGAGTTCAATGTTGCCTTCAAACTTGAGCTCGTCTTGATGAGCAAGAACACTCTTTTTAGATTGCTTAATCTTTGTTATCTTTTTAGAGGTTTTCTTTTCAGGAATTTTCTTTTTAGGAGTTTGTTTAGGAGCATGAGTTTTTTTAGAAGCTTGGGCTTTTTCAGGGGTTTGGGTTCTAGGAGTTTGTTTAGGAGCTTGGGTTTTAGGGGTTTTTTTAGATATTCTTCTGGATTGATTTTTTAAATTACCTTTTTTTGAAATGCTTTTCTTAGTTTTTTTAGAAATACCTTTTTTTGAAAGGCCTTTAACACCTTTATTTGATGTGCTGGGCTTTTTGCTGCTTCTTGTCTTCTTGCTAACTCTCTTATTAAGATTCCTTGAATTTCTTGAGTTCCTCGAATTAATTAAACTTCTCGAAGTTCTCGAATTTCTTGAATTTCTTGAGTTCCTTGAGTTTGCTCTTTTCTTATTTTTGGATTCCGCTGTTTTCTTAGTTTTGGTGCTGTGTTTAGTTCTAGTGCCACTTTCAGTTTTAATCCTGCGTTTGCTTTTCTTGGCTCTATCTCCTCTTACAGATTTCCTTTTATTGGTTTTTTTGCTCTTTGCCATCTTTCTTTGCTCTTTTTTTATTTCGGAGCATTTGGGATATGGTTTGAAAATTTTTTATTCTTATATGACTTGTTCATCTTATTTTTTAGCGCTTTTCTCTTTTAACTGGGTTATTATGGTCTTTATCTTCTCTTCATCAAGGTTGCCGTATATCTTTCCATTTATCATCATCACGGGTGCAAGCGCGCATGCTCCTAAGCATCTTACTTCTTTCATGGTAAAGAGATTATCTTTTGTGGTTTCTCCCGGGCTGATATTAAGTTCCTCTTTGAGAGCTTTGCGAAGCTTTTTGTTGCCTTGAACCCTGCAAGCTGTTCCATCGCATAAAAGCAGCAGGTTCTTACCTGATGCTTCGAAAGAGAAGTAGTTATAAAAGGAGAGGATGGAGAATATTCTGGCAAGCGGAATACTTGTTTTGTTAGAGACTTCTATGGCGTTATCCTGCGAGACAAAGCCCTGTTTGTCCTGGATGGCGAGCAGGATGTTTATTAGGTTTTTTGAATAGTCCTTATAGTTTTCAATAATGCTGTCTATGAAACTCTTGCCATTACCTTGTTCTGAGATAGTGCCATCAACAACCACTAGACCACCCTTTTCTAAATTGCCTAATACTTCCTAATGATGATTCTCAATTAATGAATTCTCAATTAATGAAGATTCAATTATGATTCTTAATAATAGATTGGATTGCGGTAGGATATTTATTTAAAGCTTTCCCTTGTATTGCGATTCAAGAGAGGTATATTGAGGTTCAAGAGAGATGTATTGTGATTCAATAGAAATCAGGGATTAGTCAAGGAGGAGTCAGTATAGAAAAGGTAATGGAACAAGAGAATAATGGTGCTGGAGAAAAAAGGAAAAGGAATAAAGTTATAAAAGACTTGCATTTTATATTATTCTAAAGTCAGCAATGAGTTAGAGTTGGACTGACCAAAAGGTAAAAGCGAAAAAATGAAAAGCAAAACCTACTTCATTAACACTAATGCAATAATGACTAAAAACCTTATCCTAATAATCTTCTTATTCTCAATTGCGGCTTTCTTTACGCTCTCTGGATGTAATAAAGAACCTTCTAATTCTTTTAGTGAATTTGACAACTCTGGCTTATCTAATCAACTTTACAATAAATCATCAGACGACTTAACTTACCTCCCTGAACCATCCCTGCCCTCTGAATCATCTCATCGCTTGGAGGTTTGTATTGAGCAGATTTGTTTCATGGTGGAGATTGCGGATTCTGCTGAAGAGAGGGCAAAAGGTCTTATGTACAGGGAAGCTTTAGATGAGGGGAAAGGGATGCTTTTCGTGTATCCTGAGGAAGGCATTTATAATTTCTGGATGAAGAATACCTTAATACCTTTGGATATGATATGGATTAGTTCAGATAGAAGAATTGTGCATATTGAGGAAGCAGTTCCTTGCAAGGAAGATCCCTGCTATGTGTATCAGCCTGCCAAGAAAGCACTATTTGTACTGGAGATTAATGGTGGGCTTGCTGAGAAGCTGGGAATCGATGAGGGGGATATGGTTGAGTTCAATTTAAATCAGGTTTCCTAACTTTTAAATATCAGAGAGTCCTTTCGGTTAAATGAACACATTAATCAGCAGACTAAATAAGCATTAGGTATCGGAATGCTGGGGGTTTTTAGAGAAAATGTTAATCGGTGTTGTCGGAAAACCAAATGTCGGAAAATCTACTTTTTTTAAGGCGGCTACTTTGGCTGAGGTGGAGATTGCTAATTATCCTTTCGCTACGATTAAAGCTAATGAAGGTGTTGGGTTTGTTAAGGTGGAATGCGCTGATAAGTTCTTCAATGTGCAATGTAACCCGCAACATGGTTTTTGTGTGAATCATAATCGTTTCGTGCCCGTAGAGCTTTTAGATGTGGCTGGTTTGGTGCCTGGAGCTTCTGAGGGCAAGGGAATGGGCAACCAATTCTTAGATGATTTAAGGCAGGCAAATGTGCTTATTCATGTGATTGATGCTGCTGGCAGCACTAATGAGAAGGGCGAGCCGGTCAAACCTGGCTCTTACAATCCTGGAGATGATATAAGGTTCCTTGAGAAAGAGATTGATGAGTGGTATCTTGGTATATTCAAGAAGGTTTGGGAGAGATTCTCTAGACAGGCAGTGCAAGAGCATCTTGATTCTGTAAAGGCCTTGACCAAGCAATTCTCGGGGTTGGGAGCTGATCAGGATGTTATTGAGGGTATACTTGAGCAGTTGAACATCAAGGAGAAGCGTTTGACGGACTGGCAGCAGAATGAGCTAAGGGAGTTCGTTAAAATGTTGAGGAAGAAAACCAAGCCGATGATTATTGCTGCGAATAAAGCGGATGTTGAGGGAGCCATGGACAATATTGAAAGGCTGAAGAAGGAGTTCCCTGAGTACTACATAGTCCCTTGCTCAAGCGAATCAGAGCTGGCTTTAAGAGAGGCTGCTAAACATGATATAATTGATTATATTCCCGGAGAGAATCATTTCGAGATTAAGGAAGGAGCGAATGAGAAGCTCAGTGATAAGCAGAGGAAAGCGCTTGAATTCATAAGAACAAATGTTTTGGAGAGGTTGGGCTCAACAGGTGTTCAAGAAGTGATTAATAAAGCGGTTTTTGAGCTGCTTGGCTACATCTATGTGTTTCCTGGAGGAGTCAATAAACTGGAAGACCAATTTGGCAATGTGCTTCCTGACTGCTTTCTAATGCCTCCTGATTCTACCGCTTTGGATTTTGCTTATAAAATACACAGTGATATTGGAGACAACTTTGTAAAAGCGATTGATGTCAAGAAGAATATGCCTGTCGGCAAGGAACATAAGCTCAAGAGCGGAGATGTAATCGAGATTATGACTAAGAAATAACGACTAAGAATTAAGAAAATATTATATTTCTTTAATTATAACTGCCGCTCATCCTATTTACGTGCCCATAAACTGTCTAATACCTATTGTTATCAGGCTGAACATGATTGATGTAACAACTCCCACTAAGAAATAGAGCATTGTTCCTCTTATCACATCATTACCCATTGAAAAGCCCCTATGAACATTATCCTCTCCTTTTTCTATGGTGGAATGAAGATAAGACATTATTATGATTACTTCCACTACATAAAAGCCCACAACCAACTGGAAGTAATAAGTGGGAATTCCAACACCAAAGAAACTCATAGCATCCATAGGAACTCCGGTAGTAGGAGCACCTTGCACAGCATTTTGACTGGTAATACTTCCTGCCTTCTCATTAACAAGATTAATGATATTTGAGAGCAAGCCGGTTATGCCTACAACAATTCCACCAATCAAAGGCGTCAAGAAGCTCATCTGAGATTTTATGCTTGAGAGCACATCGGTAAGGATATCTTTCAAGCGTTCATTTACCCTATGAATCTGTTTGAGGTATTCTGCAAAGTTCATCATTGCTCTTGAAGCGACTTGATAGCCTCTTCTTATGCTTTCTGTAAGAATCTTCATCGCGCTTTCTATTATGTTTGAGGGGTAATAAGAGAGGGCTCCTCTCTGCTTGTCAAATATGGCTTCATCAACTCCCATCCCCAATCTTCTTATGTTATCGGCAATTATAGAAAAAAAGCGAGCCACTATGCTTCCTGTTGTGGTTTCAGCTACATGAGATATCGCCATTTCCGGCGAGGTGCCATCAGCCAATCTATTGCCTAGCATATACAAAGAAGATTCAAATTCCTTCTCTAAAGTCTCAGCATCCTTTCTCATCTCGTTAAGGTTTTTGTATCTTAGTTTTTTATACACGCCTAAGCCCAGACCTAAACCCAAAGGGATGAAGAATGAAAGCACAACAGCACCCAGCCCAAAAGGACCTATAGGTTTTCCTCCATCAGGAGGAGTAATATAGCCCATGAAGTTTATAATGCCTTCAATGATTGGCAACTCAAAATTGGGATTGAAAGCTCGAATAATAAGGGGAGAAAACCCAATTGCTAAGAAAACAACAAAGATAAATGCACCGGCGGCCATAGGAGTTATCTTGAACTTAATTCCGCTTATATTGACATCAACCTTTTGCTTTTTGGAGAGGTCAACGAACTCGTCCTCCACGCCTGAACCGCCATACCCTGTCGGCCTTGTGGAAAGAATCTCTAAAGCCATATAAAATACTAGGAAGGGTATCAGCACATTATACATCATAGAAATATGATACCATTTTACTCCTTCCATCATTCCTGCCACTAAAGGTAATATGATTAAGCTAAGGATTGGAAGCACAATCCCCATCATATTCAAGGAATCTATAGGGGATTTAAGGTTTTGGGCAAAGGTCAACATTTTCTCATAGGTCGCTTCCAATATAGAATTCAGGGCCCTATCCAAGGTGGCCATCCTTCTTTCATTAGATGATTCTGAAAGGGTGCTTTCAATTATCCTGAAGGTCTCTATAAATTCGTCATTATGTCCTCTCCATCTCTCAAGATAAGCATTTAGGGCTTCGGTAATAGTAGAGTATCTGCCTGATTCCACATCCCAAAGAATCTTCTTCAAATCTATTGAGAGAGGAGGAGTAAGATGATTGGCGGCAAAACGTATGGCGGCTTCAAGATTCGAGGTGTGCCTAAGATAGGTAACAACATAGAAAATACATAGAATCATTTGATTGGAAGCACGCATCCTCCATCTTGTGGCTATCAGTGCAGGGATTTTCTGGAAAGGCTGAATCATGAGCACTCCAAATCCGAGAATGAATAGCATGACAATAAGCTCAAACTGACCTGTAAGAAAGCTCAATACTGCCATTAGCAATAATCCAAAAAGGATAAAGAAGATTGGAAAGACCATGGCAAAGCTCATCGCTCCTTCGGGTGTAATATTAAGATGAGCTGTTTCAATATCCTCTTTCAAAGACTTTATCATGTTCTTTGGAGGAGCTACTTTAAAGAGGCTTTCTGAGAACCTGCACATCTTTTCATAGAAATTCATCTTTGAAGGAGCAAACTGGTTCAGAAAATCGTTATAATCTTTAGATGTTATTGGGATATTTTCATTATTTTGAGGAATCTTTGAGTCCTTTGAAATAGCTGCTCCAATGCGTTTCTCATATTTCCGTTTCATCAGGCGCGTGAACTCGTCCTCATTCATATTCGAGCCCCCGGTTTCCATTTGTCTTGTTTGCTTTCTTTAAGAAGCCAGTCGTGCCATTCTTTATATGCTTCCTTAACATCCAGTTTACCTTTTTTTTGGTTAATACTGTCGCATATCTTATGGAATTCGTCATTAGACCTGATTACAAAGGGAGCTTCCAAGAGCTCAGGGTTGTTGAGTTCATCAGAAATCTTAACAATATCCTCTTTGACCTTAGCTCTCAACAGGATATTCTCCCATAAAGCATCCCAGTTTCCAGCCCATTCCTTGACATTGGAGGCAATTGACTTCAGTATCTCAGAATCACCATGCTTTAAATCTGATGTGGGAACCAATTCATCTTTATCACTATCATACTTCATCAAATCCACAAAGCCGTTCTCTGCAAGAGGGTCATTCTCCCAGTCTTTCCTGACCTCTGTTATCTGGGTTACCCTTCTCCATCTATGCAAACCATCTGAAGACTTTATTGGATTGGCAACAATTATTATATCAGTCGCTTTAAATGAGGTTTTTGGTACTTCTAAATCATTTACTACTCTATCAAACACACCATAAGGGCTATCACCATGTATTGTTCCAGCAACAACATTAGCTAATGCACCTACCCTCATTGCTTCATATAACGCCTTGGCTTCTGTGCTTCTTACCTCTCCTATCATAAGAGCAGAATCCCCTAAACGCAATGTAGTCCTTATGCCCTCATCTGCTGGCACCTCTGAGCTGCCTTGAGTAAGGGCCGCAGCAACTTTCATTGATTGTATATTGAAGCCCAAGTCCCTTAAAGAGTTAACTGGCAACTCTAATGTATCTTCTATGGTAATAATCCTTACCTTTCGCATAATCTCTGTCATCAAGGAGCCGAGCAAAGAGGATTTACCAGCGCTCCTTGTTCCTGCAACAAGCATAGTCCGCGAGCCATCAACAAGGAAGCTCAGCAAGCCTGCTGCAAGAGGATTTATCATCTTAACCTTAATGAATAGAGGAAGGGTCCATGGCTTTGCCCTGTGCCTTCTGAATGCATATGCTAATCCGGTTGGGTTTAGAGGAGGCGAGATAACAGCAACCCTCGCCCGGGCCTCATCTAGGGTTATCTCTGTATCTAAAATGGGATTGGCCTGGTCCAAAGGCCTGCCTGATATCATTCTCAGCTTTGTGGCCCAGGATTCTGCTTCATTTATCGTGGGGATTATATTTGTGGTGCAATCCTGATGGTCTTGATGATTCACGAAAATGGATATTCTGCCTTGAGGGCTGTTTATCACTACATCCTGGATCCTAGCATCATTAAGCAACAACTCTAACAAGCCAAAGCCAACAGTATATCTCACAAGTATCTTAGCAAGTTCATTAATCTCTTTATCCTTGAGCTGAAGTCCTCTGTGGTTAGCCAGCTCTTCCAGCAAGCCCTTTCCTATATGAAAGAAAACATCCCGCATCCTCTCGGGATCAATGAAGTCTTTTCTGCTTGGCTTATGCTCAGAAATCACATTCCTTGCAGTATCAAGGAGTTCATATTTTTCCTCTGTGAGCCTAAACTCCGGAGGGTATATATGATACATCTTTAGAACAGAATCAGGAAAATCAAAGATTGTAATCTCTGTTCCATCCTTCAAAGTATAGGAATCAACAGGATCGCCGCCTTGGGGGTAAGCAGCCATAAGCTTGGTATACATGAAATCCGGCTTTACACTAGGATTGAATATCTTTGCATATATCTCCCTGTCGCCTGCTTTCATGCCAGCAAGATAGGGCTGAGCTGCAATAATCAACCTAGTATTCTTAAGCTTATCAATGACATACCTTACTTCTTTATGAAGCTCATCTATAAACTGGTTCTTTTGTTCTTGGGTTGATTTCCTTAGAACAATATTAATCTCTCTTTGCAAACGAATCAATTGAACGTAAGAGCCTATTGGGTCTTCCAAGATGGTATCTGATATTAGCTTCTTGAATTTCATAAAGTAATCCATTACTTCCTTAAAGGGCTGGTTAGGAGAAGGAGCAAGATTAAGAAAAGAGGTAAGCTGGCGATTCCTATTTAGTTTCTCATAAAGGTTTACAACCTCTGACAGCATTACTGTTTGATGAAAGTCGTATTCATAATCTCTCGTCTTCTTTAACACAACTCGCGTTGCAGAATCATTCTCGCCTATAGCCCTTAGGACAGCCCGCATACACTGAGGATTCTCTTCTATAGAAGGGGAATATGGACAATCCTTGCAATCAAACTCTAGAATGGTATCCTCTCCTTCCCTGTTTGTGTCGTATTTACAGTAAGTCTCCATTTATTTAGGCCACCTCTTTGGCTAGTATAATCATTCAATATTATGGATTATTTTTAATAATTTTGTTTTTGTTGCCTTTTTATTAATAAACCTCTTCATCTGTCCTCCAATATGGTCTTATAGCTGTTTGGGAGATTTTCTGCCTTCTCCCTTTCATATATTCCAAAGCACCTAACCAGGCAATCATTGCCCCATTATCCACATTATACTGGTTTTCAAGGAAATATGCTTTGGCATTTCTTTCTTGACACATCAAGGAAGCCATCTCTTGAAGATGTTTATTGCATGCCACCCCGCCTCCCAAAAGAAGCTCTTTCTTTCCACAATGGGCCATAGCTCTTTCGCTAACCTCTAAAAGCATCGCAAAAACTGTTTCCTGCATGCTGTTGCAAAGCTCGGCCTTTGAGTATTTGCTTGAATCATACTTCTGTTTGAGGTTTGTTAATATCCCTCCCAAGCTCACATCCATTCCTTTGACAACATAGGGCAGTTCTATGTATTTATCGGTTTCTTTGGCTAATTGCTCTATCTTTGGGCCTCCTGGAAATCCCAACTTCAAATAACGGGCAAAGGCGTCTATGAAATTCCCTACCCCCATATCAAGCGATTCCCCAAAGATTCTATACCTGTTGGCTTCAAAAGCGATTATCTGAGTGTTGGCTCCAGAGACATAAAGAAAGACCGGATCCCTTGCCTCTGTCATAATCTTTCCAATCTCAAGATGAGCTATACAATGATTTACTCCAATGATGGGGATGTTGTGCTTTAGGGCTAATGCTCTTGCGATTATAGCGCCCACCCTTAAGCAATGGCCTATGCCTGGACCTTGGGAGAAGGAAATCAAGTCAATATCCTTGATGGATTTATCTGCTTTTTGAAGAGCTTCTTTAATTACCTTATCTGCATTTTCAACATGGAAATCCGCAACCTTTGAAGGAATCATGCCTTTGGATTTTGTTGTATAAGCTTTTCTGGCATTGGCTAGGATGTTCTTGTTAGAATTCACTATGCCAACTCCGAATGTATGAGCTGTTGATTCTATTCCCAAAGTTAAGAAAGGTTTTTTTAGAGGCATAATAAGAAGGGAGTTAAAGTCTATAAAAATCTTTGGGATTTTTAGAAGGAAGAGCTGTTCTTGCCCTTAATCTGCTTTGCTTCCAATGCTTTTACTGCATAGCTTTGGAGGCCATCCGCATCATTGCTTCTTTTAACATTGTATCCTAAAGAAATAAGCCGTGCCTCCACTGCATAAAAGCGCATCTGCCTTACTGCAAGGCATCGCTCCGAGAATATTATGGTGTTGTGGTATTTAAAGATAGGGAAATCTTTGCAGGCCTTTGGCCTTAACCTGCTATGATGTATGCTGCATTTATTATCGGCTTTTAAAGCCGGACAGGGATGCTGCTTATCTCCAAGAAAAAGAGACCATTTGCCTTTCTCAATTTCCTTAATCAACTCCTTCTCAACATATTTCTGAGACAGGTTGCCAAGCAAGAGGTCTTTTTGTTTATCATCTATTATAAGGTAACCTTTTCTACAACAATATGCCTTGCATTCGGTTGCACAGAAATCTCCTATGGATTTCCTCGCCCTATTAAGAAAAGCGTCTATGTTCATTTCTCCTTATTAATATAAAATGGACCCTGGGGGATTTGAACCCCCGACCTTTCGGTTAAGAGCCGAATGCTCTAGCCAAGCTGAGCTAAGAGTCCGAGAAATAGGCAGAGCTAAACCCTTTAAATATTTTTCTGAAAAGTTTAGGAAGTAAAAAGAATTACTTATATATTATGACCTACATCATGAGATACAGGCCTTGGCAAAATATGATTAAGAAGAGAGGTAGAGGTTAATGAAAATGAAAAAAACAATTCATTATGATAAAGATAACGATATATTACTGATACACCAAGGGTTCGCCAAGGATGAAAGATTTAAGGGGAACATAGATATTGATTCCTTGATATTAGATGTTTCCACTAAGGGTAAGATAAGAGGTGTTGAGATTTTTAAGGCTACTAACTTCTTCAAAGAATTTAAGATTGGGAGAAAAATATTAGAGAACATTAATGATGCTCATTTAAAAGCAACAATAAAACCGAATTATATTGCTCTAAGCATTATCATTGAAGCCAAAAACAAGAAGATGCCGGCAAAGATTGCTGTACCATTAGAAATACCTAACTGCTACTAAGTCTTAAAGAAGCATGATTATGCATACCGATTAATATCTGATTCCTCTCACAACCTCTTAATCCGCAAGTTTTATAAAGTTTTTAATAACCCAACTCTGCTGAGAAAGGAAATGGAGAATAATGCCGCCTCATATTATGGGAACGGCGCTCATATTCTCGGGGGAAAGATGAAAAGGACAAAACCCCTCTTACCAAGTGAAAGGGAAAAGAAAAGATACCTCGTTTTAGAGTGTATATCCAAGAAAGGGTTAGATTTTCAAACGATTAAAGAAGGCGTTCAGTCAGCAATCAAGCAATATATTGGTTTGCTGGGGGAAGCGAGGGCTGGCGTTCTTTTCCTTAAGAATACATATGATGAGAAAAACCAAAGATTTATTATAAAAGTTAATAGAGCATACCTTGATAAGGTGAGAGCAAGCCTTCTTTTAGTAAAGACCCTTAATGGGGAAAAGGCTTTGATAAGGAGCGTTTTTTGCTCTGGGTCGCTCAAGAAAGCAAAGGAAAGGTTGAAAAATGCGGGTTGGAATTAATTTGTGAAATCAAAAAGGGTGTTATAAAATGAAGGATATTGGAGAACATCAAATGATGGGATATGACAGGGCTATTACTTTGTTTAGTCCTGACGGCAGATTGTTGCAGGTGGAGTATGCTAAAAAGACTGTTAAGCAGGGCTCCAGCGCTATTGGTATGGTTACCAAAGAGGGAGCTGTGCTTATAACGGATAAGAGGATTTTGGATAAACTGGTTGTGCCTGAAGCTATTGAGAAGATATTCAAGGTTGATGACCATATCGGAGCCACGGCTTCTGGTATAATCTCTGATGCAAGGGTGCTGATTGAAAGGGCGCAGTTGAAGGCCCAGCAGCATAAGGTTACCTTTGACTCTCCTATAGATACCAGTTTGATTGTTAAGGATGTCTGCTCTTTGATGCAGATATGCACTCAGTCTGGAGGATTAAGGCCTTTCGGGGTTTCTTTGCTCATTATTGGTGTGGATGAGAACGGTCCTAAGCTTTATGAGACTGACCCTACTGGGATATATTTCAGGTATAAGGCCACTGCAATCGGGGAGGGAGAGAATGCTATTGAAGAGGTATTGCATAAGGAGTACTCAGAGGACATGAGCAATGATACTGCTATCAAGCTTGGCATAAAGGCTTTGGTAAAGGCAGTTGATAATGACTTTGGACCTGAGAGATTGGATTGCGCTCTTATAACCAATAAGGATAAGACATTCAAGACATTGCAGAAAGAGGAGATTGACAGAAAATTCAATGAGGTCAAAGCCGAACTTGGCAAGAAGAAATAAAGGGTGGCTTAAATGAATCGATTCCTTAGGGATGAAAAACAGCATGTGACCTTCAATCTGGCCAGGATTAAAAAGGAAGATAAGAACTTTGAGGTTGTAATAGAGCCAGACAAGGCTGTTGATTTAAGAAGCAAGTATAAGAACAAAGAGCCAGAGGAAGCCGAGCTTCTGGAGGCGTTGAAAAGCACAAGGGTTTTCAAGGATGCGCAAAAGGGCTTGGAGGCTTCTGCAGAGGATATGAAAGAGGTCTTTGGGACAGATGAAGAAGAGAAGGTTGCATTGGAGATTATCAAAAAAGGTGAGATTCAATTAACGACTCAGCAAAGAAGAGAGATTGTTGAAAGGAAGAAGAATAAGATTGTGGATTATATCGCAAGGGCTGCTGTTGACCCTCGCTCTAATATTCCTCATCCAAGACAGAGGATTGAGGCTGCTATGGAAGAGGCTAAGGTTAGGATAAGCGAATTCAAGACTGCCAAGGATCAGATTCCTGAGGTAATAGACAAGATTAAAAGCATCATCCCTCTTTCTTTCAAAAAAGAGAGGTTAAGGATAATCGTGCCTGCTGAATATACTGGCAAGGCGTATGGTTATCTTAAAAGAACAGAGAATATTACCAAGACGGATTGGCTGGACAATGGCGAGCTTATGGTAGAGCTTGAGCTCCCTGCGGCTGGTGTTTCTGACTTGGTTGATGAGCTTAACAACATGACAAAAGGAAACGCTGAAATCAAAAGATTAGAATAATCAGAATAATTATCGAGGAGGATGAATATGAGTGAAATAAAAGTGAAAGATAAAAACATTGTAGTTCCTGGAGAGGAGCTTGCTGAAGGAATGGATTTTATTCCGTCTGGAGCTGCTTTTAGGGAAAACGAGAAGATATACGCAAACAGGATTGGGCTTGTACAGCTGGAAGGCCGAGTTGTTAAGGTTATCCCTTTGGCTGGCAAGTATAACCCTGAAAGAAACGACATGGTTATTGGAAAGGTAGTTGATATTTTGATGTCGGGTTGGAGAGTAGATTTATTATCTTCGTATGACGCGGTCCTGAACATAAGAGACGCGTTTGACAGGTACATCAAAAAAGGAGAAGACCTGACAAAGTTTCTTCAGATTGGAGACTGGATTAGCGCTAAGATTACCAATGTTACAAGCCAGAAGCTTGTTGATTTGACTACTAAGGGACACAATCTTGGAAAGCTACAGCCTGGAAGGATTATGAAGATTTCCCCTTATAAGGTTCCAAGAGTAATCGGCAAGAAGGGTTCTATGATGAAGATGATACAGAGAGCTACTGACTGTAAGATTACTGTTGGACAGAATGGAGTTATCTGGATTTCAGGCCATCCTGAGATGGAGATTCTGGCTTATGATACAATCAAGAAGATTGATGAGGAGGCTCACACTTCTGGGCTTACTGAAAGAATCAAACAGATGCTTGAGAAAGAAACTGGAAAAAAGCTTGAAGATGAAGGTGATCAAATATGAGTTACGATAAAAGAATAGATGGAAGGGATTTTGATGAATTAAGAGAGATGGATGCTTCTGTTGGGGTTATTCCAAGAGCAGATGGAAGTGCCTTCTTTCGAATGGGCGGTACCTCTGCTTATGCTGCTGTGTATGGCCCAAGACAAACCTATCCCAAATTTCTTCAGAATCCTGCGAAGGGGGTACTTAGATGTCATTACTCAATGATGCCCTTTTCTGGAGCAGGCGACAGGGTAAGACCTGGTCCAAGCAGAAGAGCTAAGGAAATTTCAATGGTTACGACAAATGCATTATTGCCTGTAATTGATTTGAAGGCATTTCCTAATGCGATTGTAGATGTGTTTATATCATTGCCTCAGACAGATGCTGGCTCCAGATGCGCTGGAATATGTGCGGCGGCGTTGGCTCTCGCAGATGCTGGAATTCCAATGACTGATATGGTCGGAGCTGTAGCTGTTGGAAGGGTTGATGATAAGATTGTAATGGACCTTTGTTATGATGAAGAGGCCTATAAAGATGGACCTGTGGCAGATATTCCTGTTGCAATGACTCATCGAACAAAGGAAATTACTCTTCTTCAAATGGATGGAGAGATTTCCAAGGATATGCTTGCTGAGGCATTGGAAAAGATAAAAGGTGCAATGGATAAGATTCATGAGAAACAGGTAAGTGCATTGAAAGGCAAGTTTGAAAAAGTAAAGGCTGAGGAAAAGCCTGCTAAGATATAAGGTGATTATGATGGTAAACGATGCTGGAAGAACTCATTTTCTTAAGGTTTTGAAGGAAGGGTTTCGATATGATAGAAGAAAGATAGATGAGTATAGGGAATTAACGATAATCAAAGGATGTTCAAAGACCGCCGAGGGTTCTGCCGAAGTGAAGTTGGGCAAAACTCATGTGATGGCTGGTGTAAAATTTGGCCTGGAGGCTCCATTTCCTGATACGCCTGATGAGGGTATATTGATGGTAAATGTGGAGGAATCCCCTGTGGCCTCGCCTGAGTTTGAGGTTGGACCACCAAGCATTGAGGCGATTGAACTTGCAAGAGTGGTTGATAGAGGCTTAAGAGAATCAAAGCTTGTGGACTTGAAAGAGCTTTGCGTCAAGGAAGGAGAGAAAGTATGGTTTATTTCAATTGATATAGTAACGATTAATGATGACGGCAACCTCTTGGATGCATGCGGATTGGCAGCCCTGGCTGCTCTTCAGGATGCAAAGTTTCCAAAGGTAGTTGACGGCGAGGTTGATTATCACGAGACAACAAACAAGGGATTGGAGCTTAAGAAGATTCCTATTCCTGTTACTATATACAAGTATGGTGACCATCTCTTAATAGACCCGACACATGACGAAGAGATTGTTGCGGATGCAAGATTGACAGTAACCACAGTATCATCCGGAGATATCTGCGCGCTTCAGAAAGCGGGAGAAGGCAGGATTACTACTCAAGATGTTGAGAAAATGGTAGAGCTTTCTCTTAAAAAAGGCGAAGAGCTAAGAAAGGTTTTGGAGAAGACAAAGTAAGGAAATCTTTAAAAGTGAGCGCTTGCTCACTACTTTATTGTTTTACATAGGGAGGATAAATATGGCTGCAAAAAAATCCACTGAAAAGAAGGGTTCTAAAAAGAGCAAGAAGAAAACCGCCGAGAAGAGTTCTGAGAGGATAAAGAGTAAGAAGAAGATTGATAATCAGAAAGAGAATAAATTTAACAGGTATGAGATTTCAAGGTTAATCGGAGCAAGAGCCCTTCAGATAGCAAGTGGAGCTCCTTTCTTTGTTGAGCTGAAAGACAAGGATCTTAAGAAACTCAACTATAATCCTATAAGAATAGCAGAGATAGAGTATGAAGAAGGGATGCTTCCGATTACTGTGAAGCAGGAATGAAAATCATTTTTTAACCTTCTTCTCTTCTATTGTTTGATAGTTAAGCCATTCTTCTAATTTTTGCTTTAATTAGTATTATAGTATTCTGACGGGAAAGATGTCTTTCGATCCTATATAAAGCAAATCTATCCAGTTTGAGCTGGTTAAGAAAGCACATAAGGCTCATATCTTCAATATTGATATCTTTATCTATACCCAACATCTATGCTTACCAGGGTCCTTAGTTCCTTTTCATTACACTTATTCTTGAGTTTACCGAGTTCTGCCTCTTTGGCTAAACAAAGGAAGTTGCTCTGGTTTAATGGATTTTAATAATTGCTCAGGGTTTATCTTTTTATAGGGAATGCCCCGTTCTTCTAGAATCTCTTCAATATCCTCTGGAGATATCTTTGCTGGGCCGTACTTTAATTCTCCTCCCCAGTAAGTCTCATAAGCATATAATGTGGAGCCAGTGTAAAAAACCTCTTCAATATCATATTCTGGCTTCTTCCAAGCTCCAGGAATCTTGTGTTTACCAAGCAAATCCAAGAAAGTGTCCGCAATCGCATATTCCAGATTTGCTGAGCCGACTTGTTTTATTCCTAATTTATCGCATAACTTATTTTGATCGGCTTTAATTAAATATCTTATCTCTTTTTCCTGCCCTAAGATGATGTAGTTCTTTGAGTTGGTCATTTTCTCTTTTTATATTATGTTAAATCCTTTATAAAATTATTTATTTTAAATTATGATTTTGTCATAACCTGTTCTTTGGATAAACTGAAACAATCAATTCAATAAACCCTGGTTTCTCCTTTAAACATTCTTTTTAATAAGGGCTTAACCCTCGCCGAGAAAAATCCCTTAGAAGAACCCCAGAAAATCTTCTTTTTAACCTTTTTATTATCATAGCCATCGACTAATTTATATTCCTTATTTTCAATTACCTGTTTCAGCCAATCCAAAGGATTTTCCAGGAGGAGCTTCGGCTTGTAGTCGGATATGTTATAAAAGCCCTCTAAATATGTACCTTTGAAATGAGAATCACCGCCGCATATAAGCGGCTTGTCTAATTCCTTTGCTAATTTCTTAGCTTTCTGGTTAAAAGGCCGCCAGAAATACACTAAAAGACCATTAAGCTCAATGGCGTCAATGTCATCTTTGAAGCGTCTTAGATTATCTTCTCCCATTCCCCAGAAGAAAGGGGCAACTGGATGCGGGGCTATCACAATGCCATCCTTTTCCTTAATCTCCTTTATTGTATCCTCAAGGGTTTTATAGGACTCAACCTCTCCTTTATATCCTATCCCAAGAACATGGATATAAGGGGAAGAAAGAAAGGACTTTCCTTCATCTTTGCTTCTCATTGTTGTTATCTCATTGCCCTTTAGAACAACAATCCTTGATTTATTAGGTCCTTCAATCAAACAAGCTTCATCAGAGAGGTAATGAAAGGTATAAGGACTTTCAGCTAAGAGTTCATCTAAATAGTCCATAGAAAGGTTCTTGTCGTGGTCTGTTATGGATATTAAGCCAAAGTCCTTTCTATCGGCTGCGGCAATTAACTCTAAAGGCGACAATCCGCCATCAGTTTCCAGCGAATGATTGTGAAGCGTAAATTTAACCATTCAAGAGTGGTATAAAAAAGAGTATAAAAAATATTCGCTATAGATTTGTTGGAAAATTAAACTGCATTACTCTTCTTTCCAGGCTCTTATATCCAGAAGAAGCTCATTTCTGTCTTTAACTACTTTAAAGGGTTTGGCCTTCTTCAATTTTCCTGCCGAATCCAAACCCCAGCTGCATCCTATTGCCTTTATCCCAAGCTCCCTTGCATGAAGTATGTCTGAGCAGGTATCTGTGATAAAAAGGGTATTGGAACGGCTGTGATTCCTTAAAATATGCCTAAAAGAAGAGCGTTTCCCGAAGAAGCCCAGCGAATAAATCCTTGAGAAGGAATCCTTTAGGCCATGTTTGATAAGGAAATTGTTTATCACTGAGGGCAGGTTCTTTGAGGATATATAAAGCTCGTTCTCCAGGAAAAGATTTTCTATAGCATGCTTCATTCCTGGAACAAGTTTAATCTTATCCGCATTTTCTCTCATCTCTGATATTAACTGAGAGAAGAAATACATCTTTTTTAGGAAGTTCGCTTTGGGAAAAACAAAGTTTTTGGGGTTATCTGAGAGCAATTCTTTTGCTCTCTGCTTGGTTAAATGACCTACTGGCACTCTCTTAGCTGCATTACTGTAAGAATGATAGAAGAAGTCAAGCGAATCAGCTATAACACCATCAAAGTCAAAGATTAAAGCATGCTTGGGACGAGGTATTTTCCACATATGTATCCCAGAAGAAAACAGGTTTTTAAACTTGTTTATCTACTCATAAGTAAGTTCATTCCTTTTTCTTGAACTCACTATACCCGCACCTGCCGCAGGTATACCTATCCTTATGATCTGCCATGAACACGCCGTTGCCGCATTTTGGGCAGGTGGGATTCTTTGGCTTACCGTTCTCATACAACTCATGAATCTTCTTTGAGGGCTTCTTTTTCTTTTCCTGCTTTTTTGCCATAGATGACCACCTTATTCAGATTCTTTATCTTGCTTTTTATCGTCTTTTTTGTCGGCCTTGTCTTCGGGCTTAGCTTCTTTCTTATCTTCCTCTGGCTTTTGATTCTCATCTGCATCCTTTTTGGGTCCAGTATTCCGCTTTATCCTCCAGGGCAGCTCTATTTGTTTTAAGGCTTTTGCAGAGCTGTATGCTCTAACAGAGAACACTATCTTGGAGTCGCCAAAATGCGCCTTCACGCTTTCTATAACAAGGTTATCATCATCTATTTTAAGGAATTTGGCCGCGAATGTTCTTAAATCAAGTCTTGAAGGGGTTGGAGAATTGCCTATATCCGCTTCAAACAAATACGAGGTTCTGCTCAACAATGTTTCGTCTTTCTTATCCAAGAGTTTTAATTCTACCATAACTTTCACCTTTATCTGACTTTAAGAGCGTATTCCCCTTTAGTATGTAATTCCAACCTTTCTGCTATGTATGATTTGTTAGGGTCAAGGATAGCTACCTTGCCTAATGCTATTGTTGAAAAATTGCTGCCGCCGCAATTGGGGCAAGTATCTCCTGTAACAAGCATCTTACATTTCCTGCATGCTTTTTTTTGCATTATAATCACCTTAACTTGATTTTGCCTTGGGCTGTTCTTTCTTCTTTTTATTCTCTTCAAGGTTCCATTCTGGCTTGCCTAAGCCCGGTTGTCTCATTGTGAGTCCTATCTTTGGATTGGTAATGTCCTTAAAGCTTATTGCAATAACCCTTGCCTTACATATATCGCCTATCTTTAGGTTTTGCTTTGTCTCTTTTCCAGACAATACCTTGTCTTTTGAGAATGTTACGAAATCATCCATTGTCTGAGAGATGTGTATCATTCCGTCTAATGGGCCCATATCTGCGAATACACCAAAGTCCGCAATATCCCTTACTTTGATATTGACAATCTCTTGAATCTCTGGTTTGAATGTAAACACGGAAAACAGGGTTTCATAAAAGACGCCACTGTCCCCTGGCACAATAACACCTTCTCCAACGATCTCTACCTCAGCGATATCCACTACAATACCTAAATTTCTTGAGATATAGCCCATATATGTCTCTCTTATTTCGTTGAATATCCCTTCCTTTATGTCTGCTACAAGCTTTTCCGGAGCAACCCTTATATGTGCCGAAATCTTTGTTTTGTAAAACATTTTTTATCTTTCCTCTAATACAAGATACTGCTTTTGCCGTGTAAAGATGAATTTAAACCCGGACAACCTCTTCCTAAGAAGCTTGTCATCGGTAGCAATTATAACATCTGGATGAGATTTGGCGTATTCTATTATCGCTATATCTCCGTTTTTTCTGCTCTCATCTAAATGTTGGAGATTGGAAGTCTTTATAACTTTTTTGCTTTTTGCAAGTTTGACTTTTTTATTTTCCAGAAGGGTGAGCGCTGCTTTGGCATATCTGCCTGTCTTTGAGTTGGATTGCGCAAGATGAAGGAGCTCTCTTGCTACCTCTTCGGGGACAAGCAATTGATAGTTGAAGCTGCAGATGCGCCTTATCTCCTTAAATATATCTATGCCTATACGAAAGGGATTAAGACAAAAATTTGTATCTAAGAGTATCTGTCTTGTTTTCATATATAATAAAAAAGGGGCTTTCTTTATTAAAATTTCCAAAAACCTGAAAGAAAGTATAGAAAAGGTTTTATATGGCTTTTGATTACGATTACAGAGTGGTACATTTGGATAATCTTGAAAATACTGTGATACGGGAAGATGCAAGATTAGACAAAAAGAAGGAGAAGAGGTTTACTAAAAGCAGAGCTGCGGGTTTTATTGCTGGTGCTGCGCTTTTCTTTAGTTCTCTTCTTGGAGGAGCGTCTTGCGTGCCTTCCCCTCCTCCTAACCCTGACACTCAAAAGCCGGTTATTCAGGTTGAGAATCATCAAACTAATGAGGGTTTAAGCGGCGAGTTTGAATTCTATGCTTCTGACAATGAGGGCATAAAAGAGATTGAGGTATATATCCCAGGATATGAAACAAGGATTCTGGGGGATGAACCTAATTTCTCAGCCGAGTATGTTCCTATTAACATTAATGATAATGGTTTGAAAACTTTGACAATTGAGGCAACGGATGTTAATGGCAATTATGCTAAA
>CAZOKS010000017.1:0-19327 GCA_964580745.1 uncultured Methanosarcinales archaeon
GTATCACATCTACACTCGGAAGGATAGCTGGGAGTACAGGAACCACAAGAATTGCCAGAACAACCTGCATTGCAACTACAAATCATATGAGGATAACTTTGTACATCTACACAATTCCAACAAGTATCTCCACAACAGCTTTGATATGACTTACATAGATATTTGCATTTGACATTAGTATCTACTGTGATTTGCCCAGAAGGGCAATCTGGATCAGGTGGATATAAGCACGCATCCAAGCAGTCTTGATAATCTTCACCAGTAAAACCTTCATCAGTGCACGCATTTTCACAGCTATCACAGATATGTTCTGTAACCATTTTTGTACAAGGAGGACATCCTCCTCCAACATATGGATCAAATAGATCACCATAATCTGGTGCAGAAACAGGCAACACTATAAATAAATTAAAGAACACCAAAATAAGAACCAATAAAACACTCAACTTAAAACGGCTTTTTGACAAATTGACCACCTTATTCACCTTACAAGCATGAAATATTATGCCTTATATATTTAAACTTTCTTGTTGAGTTGGTTTCAAGTTAGTTCTGAATAAAATGCTCTCCAAGAAGAGTAAAAAGAGGAGTAAAATTAAAACATCAATCTATTTCTGCGGGTAAAGAACAATAACATCACAAGGAGCGCTTTCAGCGAAATCATCGGCCATGGATTCATCTCCTATTATTGTTCCGTAATGCATGGGGACTGCAAACCTGGGCTTGAGAAGGTTGCAGGCATCGCAGGCCTCCTCAACATTCATAGTATAGTAGCCGCCTATTGGAAGGATAGCATAATCGCAGCCTCTGGCAATGCTCATCTCGGGTATCAAATCAGTATCGCCTGCATGATATATGACTAGACCGTTTATCTTCAAAATATACCCCATCCAACCCTTCTCCCTCGGATGAAAGCTCTTGTTTCTATTGTATGCCTCAACTGCATCACAGCTGAAATGAACAAAATCATAGGATGAAGGAGGAGACAAAGCAATGCTCTGCTGATAATGATGATAGAGCTCCTTTGGCAAGATAAACTTTGTTTTCTCATCAGATATTTTCTTTATGTCTTTGGGGCTGAAATGGTCAAAGTGAGGATGTGTTATAAAGATATAGTTGGCTAGGGGATTTTTGCTTCCTATGTTGTATGGATCAATGTAAATCATAATGTTTTTGTTTAGAATGCGGATGCGAAAAGAGGAATGGCCTAACCAGACAATTTCAACATTGTTTTCCAGGATTTTCTTTTTGAAGTATGGCATAATTGCAAATAAAAACATGAGATTTTTAAATCTTTTTAATTAAAGCCGAAAAGAGGAAAGTTTTAAAACTATAATGATAAAAGAATACTGGGTATAAAGATGTATGATGTGATTGTTGGTAGGAGTGAAGAAGATGTGAAAGAGTATGGTAAGCAAGCAACTGCTCTAATAGGAAAACAATATGTCAAGATGGGAAATATAAGTTCTCTTTCAAACAACATCTATCTTGATTTGGCTTCTCCGCATGTTGTGTTTATATGTGGAAAGAGAGGGTCTGGCAAGTCATATACTATGGGTGCTATAACAGAAGGGATTGTTAATGTGGAAAAAGAGGTAAGGAATAATCTTTCTGTTGTTATAGTTGATACGATGGGCATTTACTGGACAATGAAATACCCTAACATGAAAGACAAAGAGCTTCTGAAGAAATGGGATTTGGAGGAAACTGGATTCAAGGATGCCAGGGTTTTTGTGCCTTCAGGCCATTATGAAAAGTTTAAGGAAAAGGGGATTGAGGTGGATGTTCCTTTCTCAATCATTCCTTCAGAGCTTTCTCCAGCTGACTGGTGTAATTCATTTGGAATCAAGCAGACAAGCGCTTTGGGAGCTGTAATAGAAAAGGCTGTCTTTGAGCTCAAGAAAAGCAAGGAAAAGTTTGGAATTGATGAAATAATCAAGCATATAAAAAACGATAAAGAAGTTTCTGAAGAAGCAAAACTAAGCGCGATAAACAGGTTTAACAGCGCCAAGACCTGGGGGCTGTTCTCTTTAGAAGGCACGCCCTTATCATCAATAGTTTATAGAGGCGGGGTTTCTATCTTGGACGTTAGCTGTTATGTCACAATGCAGGGCAGCGAGGGTATTAAAAGCCTGGTCATAGGAATTATTGCTCAGAAGCTTTTTGAGGATAGAATGGAATCAAGAAGGATTGAGGAATTCGAGGAATTAAAATCAACTATGGAATACTTTTCAAGCGGGGAAAAAAAGGCGGTAATGGAAAAGCCGTTGGTCTGGATTATTGTTGATGAGGCCCATGAATTCCTTCCAAGAGAAGGAAAGACTCCGGCATCTGATGCAATGAAAACCTTGCTAAGGGAAGGAAGGCAGCCGGGCATTTCCATGGTTTTAGCGACTCAGCAGCCTGGAAAAATCCATACTGATGTGATGACCCAATCAGATATCTTTATATCCCATAGGCTTACTGCAGAGGTAGACCTCAAAGCCCTTTCATTGATGATGCAGAGTTACATGAGAAAGGGCTTGGATAAGCAGGTAAGCAATGTGCCAAAAACAAAAGGAGCTGCTTTGATATTCGATGATTACAATGAAAGGATGCTGCCAATCCAGATAAGACCAAGAATAACCTGGCATGGTGGAAGCAGCCCAAATGCCATACCAAAAAAGAAGGAGCTTTTTTAATAATTTATACAGGTTATTTCTTGAAAAATAACAAACTAAAAATGAAACTAGTTGCTTCTCCACAAGAAATAAAGGGGTGTCCCCTTTTCAAACATTGATTTTGCCTTTGCGGAGAATTTATAAACATCCTTTAAATACCTTTATAAATACCAACACGCACCTTATTTAAAGGAGGGATATAAAATGGTACAAGAAAAAAAGATTGAAGTTGTTAATATTGTAGTAAATACTTCGTTAGGCCAAGATGTGCCTTTAGAAAAGATGGCAGCAACTCTATCCAATACAGAATATAATCCCGAGCAGTTTCCAGGGCTTGTATTGCGAATAAAGGAACCAAAGACATCTGCTTTGCTTTTCAGCTCAGGCAATGTTGTTTGCACTGGAGCAAGGTCTATGGAAAAGGTCGAAGAAGCTATTCAAAAGATAATCTTTTATTTGAAGAAGATAGGAGTAGAAATAACAATCAAGCCGAAAATAACAGTTCAGAATATTGTGGCTTCGGGAGGGATTGGATTCGACCTTAATCTTAACAAACTTGCAATTAAGCTCAGAAACACTGAATACGAACCTGAGCAGTTCCCTGGCTTGGTTTACAAGCTAGTGGACCCAAAGATTTCAGCAACATTCCTGCTTTTCTCAAATGGAAAGATTGTTTGTACTGGGACCAAAAGCGAGGAAGAAGTCAGGATTGCTACTGATAAGCTTTTGGAAAACCTCAAAAAAGTCCAAACCTAATCCTTTTACCCTTTGTTTTTTATTTTATCTTAGTTTGTCTTTAATTCAAGAACCAACAACTAAAAAAAGAGAACTAAAAAACAACAACTCTTTCAAACATATCAAAATCCCATTTATTAAAGAACAAGATCAAAAAAAACATCTTTCAGTTCCATTTGAAAAAGGGTTAATGTAATGCCCTGATTATACTAACAATTAACACCACCTGAATATAAAATGGAAATTGAAGAAGCGATTGAAAAATTTAAGGAATTCTTTCAACTCTATTATGAATCAACTCTATTGAGTAATGCCAAAGAGGATAAAAAATTTCTCATTGTAGATTTTATAAAACTGAGCCAATATGACCTAGAGCTCTCTGAGTACCTGCTTGAAGAGCCAACCCAGGCATTAGAGGCTGCCAATGCAGCAATAATGCACTTTAATGTTGGAGAAGACCTGGAAGGTTTTAATGTCAGGTTCACAAACCTTCCAGAATCAAGGTCTCTTTCTATCAGAGACATTAGGTCTGTCCATCTCTCAAAACTCTATAGTTTTGAAGGCCTAGTAAGACAAAAATCTGATGTGAGACCAAAAGCCACCTCTGCCAAGTTTAGATGTAAGAATTGTGGTCAGGTTTTGGTTGTGTTGCAGAATGACAATAAATTCAAAAAACCAGCAAGATGTGGATGCGGCAATAAAACCCACTTTGATTTGATTGGAAAGAATATGATTGATGTTCAAAGGATTGTTTTGGAAGAGATGCCTGAGAAACTTCATGGGGCAGATCAGCCGAAAAGGATAGGAGTTATACTTTCTCAAGACCTAGTAAGCCCTATTAGTGAAAGAAAAACCAATCCAGGCTCAAAGGTAAGGGTTATAGGGATAATAAGAGAAACACCTATAATATTAAAGACTGGCGGCACCTCAACCAAGTTTGATTTGTTTGTGGAAGCTAACTTTGTACAGCCCTTGCAAGAAGAATTCTCAGAGCTAGCAATCGCAAAGGAAGAAGAAGAGAAGATACAGAATCTTGCTAAAGATAAAAACATTATGAAAAAACTCATTGATTCAATGGCACCTTCCATTTATGGGTATGAGCAAATCAAAGAAGCCTTGTTGCTCCAGATGTTTTCAGGGGTGGAAAAGGTAAGGGCTGACGGAGCTAGAACCAGGGGTGATATTCATATTCTTTTGGTTGGTGATCCAGGTGCTGGAAAATCTCAGATGCTTAAGAGAGCAAGTCTTGTAGCGCCAAAAGCAAGATATGTCTCAGGGAAAGGGGCAAGTGGTGCAGGTTTAACAGCTACTGTCGTAAAGGATGAATTTTTGAGAGGATGGGCTTTGGAAGCAGGAGCATTGGTATTAGCAAATAATGGTATGTGCGTCATTGATGAGTTAGATAAAATGAGCACAGATGATAGGAGCGCGATGCATGAAGCCCTTGAACAACAAACCATCAGTATTAGCAAGGCTAATGTTCAAGCAACCCTGTTAGCCAAAACAACTGTGCTGGCGGCAGCTAATCCAAAGTTCGGACGATTTGACCCATACGAATCAATCGCTAAACAGATTAACCTGCCGCCAGCACTGATAAATAGATTTGACTTGATTTTCACTATCAAAGATTTGCCTGACAAAGATAAAGATAGTGCTTTGGCAGACCATGTTCTTTCATCTCATCAAGATCCTGACAAGTATCGGGCGGAGATAGATACTGAATTTTTAAGGAAATATATTGCATATGCTAAAAGGAATTTTAAGCCCGTTCTGACAACAAACGCCATAAAGGAGTTCAAAGAGTATTATGTTAATTTGAGGAATAATGATAGTAATGATCAAAATGGTATCAAAGCAATCCCCATTTCACCAAGACAATTGGAGGCGTTGGTTAGATTAGGAGAGGCCTCTGCAAGGGCAAGGCTTTCAAACAAGGTTACCAAAAAAGATGCAAAGATTGCAATTGATATTCTCAATTTCTGTTTGAGCGATGTGGGGGTTGATCCAAATACAGGAAAGCTTGATATTGATAGGATTGCCACTGGTGTTACAGCAAGCGAAAGAAGCAAGGTAAGTACTGTTAAATCCGTGATTGTAATGATTGAGGAAAAGCTTGGCAAGAACACTCCGTTATCTAAACAAGACATTATTGATGTATGCGAACAATATAATATTTCAGCAGAGGATGCTGAAGAGATTTTGGAGAAGCTTAAGAGGTCGGGGGATATTTTTGAGCCTAAGTATGGTTTTATTCAGAGACTATGATTGGTATGTTTTGGAAGAGAAAAAAAGGAAAAAATAATGGTTTGTGATTATTATGGTTGAGAAAAATTCATTAGGGAATTTGGAAACTAAAAATAATGACAGTGACAGCAATGAGTTGAATAACGATAAGACTTTGGCTAGTGGTTCTGTAATTAAAAGAAGAGTTGCCATGATAGTTCCATCTGCCTTTATTCTGATGGGAGAATACAAAAAGCAGGATGGCTGGAATCCCAATTATGTTGAATACAATAATCTGAAGATTATCAGGGTAAATATGATTGGGGTTGTTGTTGATAAGAATGAGGGGATGGGTTATCCTTATATTGTTATAGATGATGGTTTTGCAACCATTCAAGTGAGGAATTTTGAAAACTGGAGCATGTTTGGAGATGTTGATGTGGGTGATTTGGTTTTGATAATTGGAAAGCCAAGGGAATTCAATGGCAACAAATATATCCTTTGCGAGATTATCAAGAAGATGGAAAATCAAAAATGGCTGGAGTATAGAACTAAGCTTTTTGAACGAGAATACAAAGAAGAATTATCTCGGTTTGACAAAGAAGAGTATATAGCTAATAAAAACAATGAAGAAGAGGCAGGTTCTAAACCATCCGATTTTTCAGAAGATGAAATAGATGGCAGCGTCTCTTCGGAAAAAATGGAAAAGAAGGAGAATCAGCCTGAAGAGATATCTATTAGTGAGGAAAGCTTTGATGAACAGGGTAAAGAAGAAGCTGGAGATGAAATAAATGGCGAAAAAGAAAGTGAAAATTTGGAAGAGATAAAGGAAGACAGTAAGACTCAAGAACTTGATGAAACTGATAAGAGCAAAGAAAAGGAAAACAAACGGCCTCCTAGCGAGATTGTTTTTAAGGCAATACGAGAATTAGATGACGGGGAAGGAGCAAGCATTGAGGAAATTGTCAAAATAGTTGATGTTGAGCATGTAGAATCAGTTATTGAAAAACTGATAAAAGAAGGCGAGATTTTCAGGAGCAGCCCTGGCAAGGTCAAGATATTATAGGTGCAATAAAAAGCATACGCAAGATAAAGAAGTCTTGAGATTTTACACACTTATGATATGCACACATATTATATTTTCTATATATTTAATAAAGCAAAGGTGTTATAAATACTTCAATTCCAGCCGCTACAATCAATATTGCTATTGAGATTATTATTAAATCTGCGCAATCTACCAATACCGATTCAAACTTCTTAGAAAAAAGAGAATGCCTTATTACTGCAAAGGATATGATGCCGCCGGCAATACCTGCCACAATATAAGCCAAGATTTCTGGTACTCCATGTATGAAATACCTTACAAAACTGTGAGAAATAGATTTGAGATAATGGGCAAAACCAACAGCTTCTCCTTCAGCTACAAAAGCAGATATCTTTTCTCGGACGAAATTGCCTAATGCAACACCTAACACAGAACCGTTCCAGCTCATAATAAAGATTGCGCCGGCTCCGAATATAAAAGAAAAGATTATACAGAATACTGTAACTCTGAAGTTGTTTAGGAGTATATTAAAGAAAGAGTTGATTTTCATCTGAACTGAATACCCTTGCAGGCTGACAGAACCTCTGTTTATTGTTTTAAGGGTGTCAAGCTGATCAGAAAAGTAATTGCCCACTTTTTCCTTTGATACGGCTATGAAAATTGAGGAGAATGCTAAAGTAAACCCTAAAAATAAAGAGAGATAAACCATTATGGCTTTGCGATGTTCTTTAAGCAGTGTTTTTTCGGATTCGAGAGTCAAATCCTTTTTTGCCTCCATCTTAACGATTGAATATATAAGAGGTAGGGAGAACATCACAGTTAGCAAAACAATTACCATGCCCAAATCTTCATGAAAGATGAGGGTGGATAGGAAAAAAGCTATCAGCCCGTATAAATAACCTAGGAGGAAAACCAAATATGGTCTTTTCTCTGCAAAGCCTGGCTTGAATATGGATTCTAACAAGAGCAAGCACCTTACGGGAAACAAACAAATCTCATTTATATAATTAACTATAAAATTAACTATAAGAGATTTGTAATAAATAAAAGATTGTTATGAGAGCGCTATAAGAGTAATCGTTATAGCATATAGTAAGATTCTTAAATAAATGTATAATAAAAGTAAAAAATCAATAAAAGATAAATATGAAGGAAGTTTGTTCTACTGAGGTACTCATTGTGTTCTCAAACGCTAACTCTCACGTTCCACTGGATTACTCTTTATGTTCTACAGCATCACCCCTGTATTTCGAGTGGAAGGTCGTTTCAAGTAGAAGTGATAATAATAATAATTTACAATATTGTAAATAATATAATATATAAGAGATGTTACTAGATTTTTGATGTTTGCTTTTGAGATTGAAAATCTTTTTATACTTGATATTGTTTCACTGGAAACAAAGGGGTTGTGCCCTGGTTACTTACTTAAATACAAACATCATAAAATGTTAAGTTGTTGACTATCGGGATGCTGATAGGAATAATTTAGCATTTTGCTATTTTGATGCAAATAGCAAATATTAATAGTTGATTCAAAATGAGAGGTCCAGGATGGCTCAGAAAAAACTAAAGAACTTTTTTAAGGCGTTTCTAACAAAGGATAGGATTTTCAATAATAAGCAGGTTCTTCAAGCGAATTATTGCCCTGAAAACATATTGCACAGAGATGAACAAATAAACCTTTTGGCTAGCATTCTTGCGCCTGCACTTAACTTTGAGAAGCCTTCTAATGTATTTATTTATGGAAAAACTGGGACTGGGAAAACAGTCAGTGCTAATTATACAGTGGAGAATCTGCTTGATGTTGCTCAGGAGCAGAATATGCCTATTAGGAAGATTTATATTAATTGCAAGTTGAAAAGGGTGGCTGATACTGAATATCGATTGATTGCCACCTTGATTAAGGAATTCAGCAATATATCTGTTCCTTTTACTGGCTTGCCTACTGATGAAGTATATCGAATTTTTTACGAGATTCTCGATAAGAAGAGGGTAATGCTTATTATTATTCTTGATGAGATAGATCAATTAGTTAGAAAAACGGGTGATGAATTCTTATATAACCTTACAAGAATCAATGCAGATTTAAAGAATTCTGTTATTAGTTTAATTGGGATTTCTAATGACCTTCTTTTTGTTGATAACCTTGATGCGAGGATTAAGTCTTCTTTGGGTGAAGAAGAACTAGTCTTTCCTCCTTACGATGCAACTCAGATTCAGGATATCCTTAGGGAGAGGGCTAATGAAGCCTTTAGAGAAGGGGCTGTTCAGGATGGCGTTATCGAGAAGTGTTCTGCTTTGGCTGCTAGGGAGCATGGGGATGCTAGAAGGGCTATTGATTTGTTGAGGATTGCTGGTGAGTTGGCTGAAAGGGATAATAAGGATTCTCTTTCAATAGAGTATATTGACAATGCTCAACATAAGATTGAGTCTGACAGGGTTTTTGATATAGTTTCTACGCAACCAAAGCATTTTCAAGCGGTTTTGTTTTCTATAATAAGTTCTACTTCAAATTCACATAAAAAAGGTTTTGTGAGCAGCGGCGCTGTGTATGATGAGTATGTAGAGGTTTGTGGAAGGACTGGAATCAGACCTTTAACCCAAAGAAGAGTTTCAAGCATTATTGCTGAATTGGATATGCTGGGTTTAATCAACGCCAATGTAATTTCAAGAGGAAGAGGTGGAAGGACTAAGGAGATCAAACAATCCATTCCACCTTCTTTATTAGGTAAGGTTACGGATATTCTCAAAAAGAGTTTGGGTTTTTAGTTTTAGAGTTATGGGTTTTAGTTTTCACAAAAAGGTCATAAAAGCAACTGGTTTGAATATTTTGTTTTCATTTTTCAAAATTTTTAAGATGATATGTTTTGGTTTTGTTGTTTTTAAGCAGATTATGCCTTGTGCAGTATATGTTTGCTATAGGCATATGGTGGTGGGATGTTATTTCGTTATATAATAATGCTTTTATAGTTGTATCAAATGCACTAAAATGATGGCAGATTCATTCAAATTGGAAAAGGAGATATATGACTTTTTTTCTAACAGAAATATTCTAGTTTCTCCTGATTTGGTTGATTTCATACTTGAAAGAGGGATTGATAAAGAGCAATGCGAGGCACTTTTATCAAACAATGATTTGAGCGATTGCGCTGTTATCAATAAGGATATGTTTGATAGTATTTTGTCTAAGCCTTTTATTCAGGTAAATTGGAAGGATTTTGAGAGAGCTCTGGTTTCAAAGGAGTTTGATGAAAATCCTCTTCTTTATTCTGGATTTTTAAGGTATATTAATTCCTTAGACAGTTCGGGCAAGGCTGAAGCTGATTCACAAGCGTTACCAAGACAGAGTCTTTCTGATACTGTGGTCTTGGAAAAGGCGAAATCTCAAAACTCTGTTGTTGATTTGAAGAAAGCCAAGGATGCTGAAAAGAATAAGAATATTTTTCAAGGAGGCAAGGAAGGTGAATCAGAATCCGGCACAGAGCCCACTACAGGAGCCATCACAAAAGCCACCACAGAAGCTAGCATAAAAGCCACTACAAAAGCAGGCTATAGCACAAGCATGAGAGCTCTTTCAACATCTTTCGATAATTCTAAATCAGTTGCTCAGGCAAAAAGGGAAGATAGGACTGGTGGGGAAGAAGCTAGCCAAGCAGCTAAGACTTTGCCTGAATCTTTTCAATATGCCCCTGAGGAAGAATTGCTTATGAAAAATCCCGATTATAACAATTTTGAGATTCTTTTCAATTATGAAGAGTTGAATAAGAAAAGAGAGGTTGGTGATTTCGTTTCTTTATTGAAAAAAAGATATGATTTTTTGAAATCTTTATTGTTGTCTCGAAATCATCTGAGCTCTTCTGTTTCTATCAAAAGATTGTTTTCTCCTTCTTCTAGGAATGGTAATGATTCTGCAAGGGTTATTGGCATGATTTATGATATTAGGAAAACAAATAATGGTAATTATATTATTGAGGTCGAGGATCCTACTGGCAGCGTTAGGGTTTTTGTAAGCAGTGATAATCCTTCTTTGGTTGAGATATGCAAGACTTTGGTGCCAGATGCTGTTATTGGAGTTGAGGGGAACTTTTCAAGGAATATGCTGTTTGCTAATCAGATTTTTCTTCCAGGCGTGCCCATAAACACAAGATTGAAAAGAAGTCCTGATGATGCATATGCGCTTTTCATATCAGATATTCATGTTGGTTCAAACCAGTTCTTGAAGGATGATTTTGAGAAGTTCTTGGGTTGGCTGAGGGGTGAGAGGGGCAGCAAGGAACAGAAAAGATTAGCTTCTCTTGTCAAGTATATCTTTGTGGTAGGGGATTTGGTTGATGGTGTTGGCGTTTATCCTGGCCAAGATAAGGAGTTGGATGTAACTGATATCTATAAGCAATATGAGATTGCGGCTGAATATCTATCAAGAATTCCTCACGAAAAAAGGGTTTTTGTTATTCCTGGTAATCATGATGCTGTTAGGTTAGCTGAGCCACAGCCGGCTTTCACAAAGAGGTATGCTGAGCCGTTGTATAATTTGCCTAATGTAACTGTTCTTACCAATCCATCTATGGTAAGAATTCATAAAAAGGAGGGTTTTCCTGGTTTTGATGTTTTAATGTATCATGGATACAGCTTTGACTACTATGTGGCTAATGTGGATGCAATCCGTCAAGGTGGCGGGTATGATAGGGCTGATTTGATTATGAGGTTCCTTTTGAATATGAGGCATTTGGCTCCTACTCACACTTCGACTTTATTCGTTCCTGATAACAGGGATGATTTTTTATTGATAAAGAAGGTTCCTGATTTTTTTATTACCGGGCATATTCATAAGAGTTCGATTTCCAACTATAACTCGACTACGCTAATTTGTGGTAGTTGCTGGCAGGCCAGAACCTCTTTTCAGGAAAAGGTGGGGCATCATCCTGAGCCTTCAAAGGTGCCTATCGTTAATTTGAGGACAAGGGATGTTAAGCTGCTCTGTTTTGGAAAGGAATGAAAGGATGATTGGTTGATATAAGATGATTGTTGCGAGCAAAAATATGAAGAAGTATTTTGAAGGGATTGATAAAGCTACCCGAAGGGCTTATGAGATTGCTCAAGAAGCGCGAAAAAAGGGCTACGATCCTCAGAAGGATGTGGAGGTTAAGATTGCTCGCAATATGGCTGAGAGGGTAGTTGGGCTAATTTCTACTGTTACCAATGCTTTGGATGATGAGGCTATTGTTAAGAGGATTGGCGAGCTTGAATCTACTTACGGGGTTTTGGATTGGAGGGTCGCTTTAATTATCGGTAAAGAGGTGGCTGAGGGAAAGTTTGGCAAGGTCAATACCAAAAAAGAGATGATTGAGCTTGGGATAAGGACGGGTTTTGCTTATCATACTGTTGGGATTGTAGCTGCTCCTTTAGAGGGTTTTACTGAGGTTGAGATTAAGAAAAGGAGGGATGGCAAGGAGTATTTGAGTGTTAAATTTTCAGGGCCTGTTAGGGGAGCTGGAGGTACTGCCGCCTCTTTCTGTGTTATTCTTTCAGATTATATTAGGATTACATTGGGTCTTGATGCGTATGATCCTGATGAGCAGGAGGTTAACAGGTATGTTAGAGAGGTTAATGATTATCATGAACGGGTTACTCCTTTGCAATATCATCCTTCTGATGATGAGCTTGCTTACCTCATTAAACATGTGCCTGTAGAGATTGGAGGGGATCCTACTGAGAAATTAGAGGTTTCTAATTATAAGGATTTAGAGAGGATAGAAACAAATCGTATCAGGGGTGGAATGGCTTTGGTTGTTTCTATGATTGCTCTTAAGGCACCTAAACTTTGGAAAAGGCTGGGTGTTTGGGGCAAGGAATTTCAGCTTGATTGGCTTTGGCTTGATGATTTTATTTCTTTGCAGAAGAGGATTAAGGCTCATTCTTCATCAAAGGTATCCAAAAAGGAGGAGGTTTCTAAGATTTCCCCCAACTACAGCTTCATTAGTGAGCTTGTGGCAGGCAGGCCTGTGTTTTCTTATCCTTTGGCAAATGGCGGCTTTCGGTTGAGGTATGGTAGAGCAAGGACAACTGGTTTTTCATCAGCAGGGGTTCATCCTGCAACCATGGCAATATGTGATGATTTTATTGCTGTAGGTACCCAATTAAAGATGGAAAGGCCGGGTAAGGCTGCAGGGATTAGTGCCTGTGATTCTATAATGGGACCTATTGTTCTTTTGGATGATGGCTCTGTTAGGAAACTTGATAGCTATAAAGAAGCCAAGGCGGTAAATAAAAGGGTTAAAGAGATTCTTTATCTTGGCGATATTTTGTTTAATTACGGGGATTTTAGCGAGAATGGTCATTCCCTTGTGCCAGCTGGTTATTGCGCTGAATGGTGGGTTGCTGAGCTGGAGAGGGCTGTTAAGGTTGCTATTTTGAAGGAAAGGAGGAAAGATAAGGGGAGGAAGAAGGAAAGTGCGGGAGATGGAGAAGCTGTAACAACAGCGGCAGATGCTAAAGATGCTGTGAGGGCAGGGGATGAAATTGATGCAAAGGATACTATAAATGCAATATCTGCAAAAAATGGGAAAGCTGCAGCTGATGTCTTAGAGATTGAGAAAATAGATGAAAAAGAGATTGTTTCTTATCTGAAAAAGAGGTTTCAGTTGGAGAATCCTTTTATCTTTGATGATCCTCCAAAATATGAGGTTGATTTCCTTACTGCTAAGATGTTGTCAAGAGAGCTTTCTATACCTCTCCACCCTAAATATATTTTCTTTTGGAAGGAGATTTCGGCTGATGATGTTTGTGAATTGATTAATCATCTTTCCATGCATTCTTCTTTAAAGAGGGATGCGACCAAGGTTAAGTTGGTGGTTTTTGTTTCTGAAAAGAATGAAGAGCATTCCAGGATTAAAAGAATCTTTGAGTTGTTAGGGGTTGAGCATTCTTTTGTGAATCATGAGTATGTGGTAATTAATGAAGAAGAGGCTCTTCCGTTCTTGTTTAATCTTGGATTGGATAAGGAAAATATCCCTTCTTCGTGCAATTCTGCGCTTGCAAAGGTTATGGGTAATGAAAAACTTAAGAATGGACTGGATGTGGTTAATCAGCTCTGCGAGGTTGAGATAAGGGATCTTTCTGGCACGTTTATAGGTGCGAGGATGGGCCGTCCTGAGAAGGCTAAGGCTAGGGCTTTAAAGGGCAGCCCTAATGTACTTTTTCCAGTTGGCAATGAAGGAGGGCGATTAAGAAGTTTTAATGAGGCACTTACTAAAGGTAAGATTACTGCTGAATCTCCCAGGTATCATTGTGAAAAATGTGATTTTGATACTGTTCATCCAATATGTGATAAATGTAATATGCCGGCTAAGCAGATGTTTTATTGTCCTGGCTGTAATGAATGGATGTATGATAAGGAATGTAAAAAGCATGGGGAAAATAAGTGGTTTGGCAGGCAGGAGATTGATATAAAAGATATATTTCACTCAAATATCAAGAGGATTGGGATTGGCCAGCCTCAGATGATTAAAGGGGTTAGGGGCACGAGCAACAAATATCATATCCCTGAGCATTTTGCCAAAGGCATTATTCGGGCAAAGCATGGTGTTACTGTAAATAAGGATGGAACTGTAAGATACGATATCAGCGAGCTTCCTATCACTCATTTTAAGCCAAAGGAGATTAGGACTTCTGTTAAAAAGCTGAAATCTTTGGGCTATTCTGAAGATATCAATGGAAATCCTTTGGTGGATGAGGACCAGATTCTTGAACTAAGGCCTCAGGATATTATTCTGCCGAGTGTAAAAGAGGGTTTCGAGGAAGGGGCTGACAAGGTTCTGGTAAGGGTTGCTCGGTTTATTGATGACCTTTTAGAGAAGTTTTATGGTATGAAGCCTTTTTACAATCTTAAGGATTCGGATGATTTGATAGGGCAGTTTGTTGTTGGGTTGGCGCCTCACATCTCTTGCGGCATGGTGGGCAGGATTATTGGTTTTTCGGATACACAGGCGTTGTTTGCTTCTCCGATGTTTCATGCTGCTTTAAGAAGGGATTGTGATGGAGATGAGGCTTGTGTGTTGTTGATGATGGATGCTTTCCTTAATTTTTCAAGACAGTATCTTCCTGATAGAAGAGGAAGCAGAACAATGGATGCTCCTCTTGTGCTTACTCCTATAATAGATCCTGCAGAAGTAGATGATATGGTGTTAGGCTTGGATGTTGCTAAACGGTATCCTTTGGAGTTGTATGAGGCGGCTCAAAAGTATAAGAAGACGGGCGAGGTTATTATTGATTCTATTGGTAAGAGATTAGGTAAGGAAAGTCAGTATGAAGGGTTTGGTTTTACGCACCAAACATCTGATATAAATGACGCTGTGCTGATTTCTTCGTATAAAACCCTGCCTACAATGCAAGACAAGATGAAAAAGCAGATGGAGTTGGGTGTTAAGATTCGCGCGGTAAAACAGGATGATGTGGCTAGGTTGGTAATAGAGAAGCATTTTATGAAGGATTTAAAAGGGAATCTTAGGAAATTTTCCCAGCAGAACTTTAGGTGTGTGAATTGTAATGAGATTTATAGAAGGCCTCCGCTTTCAGGCATATGTAATAAATGCGGCGGCAGAATCATATACACGATTTCTCAGGGTTCTGTTGTAAAGTATCTTCAGCCTTCTCTTAATTTGATGAGGGATTATGAGCTCAGCCCTTATCTAGAGCAGTCCCTTGAACTCTTAACCAATCGTATTGAAACCCTTTTTGGCAAGGAGACAGAAAAGCAGGATAATCTTAGCAAGTGGTTTTGATATCTTATGTTACTGTATTGTTCCAACAGAATTTCTTTATATGAATTAGCTTTGACTTCTTAATTCAAATTCTGTTATTCTTTATTCATATGTATAGCTTATGTTGAGGTAAGGGGCGCATGTTTGAGGTGCTTCTTTATTGCATTCTATAGTTGGCTGTATTCCTGAATCAAAGCAGATAACGGGCTGGTTGGTTCCTTCCATGTCATCTCCTATTATTCTCAAAATTAATTCTTCCGAGGTTGTGTTTGAATTGATTTTATCCTGAATAATATCTTTTATATCAGCGCATACCCATTTTGGCTGGAATATCTTTGAGGGCTGCTTGTTTTTGGTTATTATAGGTAGGGTGGCATTCTCAAGATGCTCTGTGTTTACTTTTTGGTATAATGGCTCGCAGGAGCTCTTTTCTATTGGTTCAATATATGCTTTGATTAAACTATTGGATGAGGCATATGTGTTGAAGAGGCATATCTCAGCATTTTGTACCTGGTCTTTGAGGATGGATTGAAGATTGCTTATGTTGAATACCATATCTGCTACAAAGTCCCAGCCTTTTTGTCCTGAATTTGTTTGCGGGCAGAAGGATATTGGCTGGCAGATATTTTTGCTTAAGCATTCAATGCAATTTCCTCTTAGGAAAATGCTGTCAGGTTGGATTATAATCTTGCTTGACATATCTTCATAAACTCTGTATTCTTTATGTTCTAGCCATAACCCTTCAATCTCTTTCTTATTTACCTGTATTGAAAAGGATGAGTTGCATTGAGCTAAATCCAGATTGATTAGTTTTTCTTCTTTCTTGTGCTCTATTTCAATACTTCCTTGCTTGCAGCTGATGTTTATCTCTTTGCCGATTTCAATCATTCTAGAAGTGTTTGTTGCATTCTCTTTCTGCCGCAAGACATACTCTAGCAAGAAGGTATCTCCTTGCGTTTGTGATATTTCAAGGGTGCAGAGAGCGCCGATATCTTGTCTGATATGTTCAAAAGTTGGAGAGACAGTTGTTAGGCCTATCTTGGTGCTGCTTTCTCTTGGCAGGGATATCTCTTTTATTCTTATTTGGACTTGTTCTTCATCTCTTTCTATAATATCTATTTTATGGTTTGGGCTTTTTATGTTTGATTTGTTCGTTGATATGTTGTAAGTTAGGGAGAGGTTGGTAAAGTCATATCTGTATGGGTTTTGAATTTCTAATATGTATTCTTCTCTGAATTGGTCTTGGCTAATCTTTGAGATGTTGGTTTCAAAGCGATTAGCAATAAAGTTTATTCTCAACATATACTTCTTAGAGCTAAGATTCCCAATGCTCTTATTCAAAACATCAAGCAAGCCGTCATAAACCTCTACTATTAATGTATTGTTGTTTGAGATGAACATGGATTCAATATTTCTTGTTATTGCATCTATTTTCATCAAGGGTTTTTCTTCAGCCTCTGCTTGCTCTACTGTTTCATTTTCGTTCTCTAATTCTTTTCCTGCTTTCTTTATAATATCTTCCTTTGGAGCTTCTTCTTCATACTTTTCGTCAATTATTGTTTCATTATCACTAACATTAATTGGTGCTCTTTCTTCAGTTTCATTTGATGATTGATTCAATGTTTCATTACTGCTTATGTTTGTGGATGCATTTGTAGTTAGGTTGTCAGAGGTGTTTGTTGAGATGTTTGCAGATATGTTTGAAGGAATAATGTTAGAGTCATTAGATGATATGTTGGTTGTTGTGTTTTCTGAGGTTTTTGTTGAGAGATTAGCAGAGGTGATGTTAGATATATTGGTAGAGATGTTAGATGATACATTGTCGGATATGTTAATGGAGTCATTCATAATAGTGTTGGTGCTCTGATTTGTTAGATTAACGAATTCCTCTAATGTTTCATCAATGGTTTGATTGCTTGCATCGCTATCTTCTGTTGTTTCTTCAAGAGTTTTATTTTCACTCTTTTCATTTACATTGCTAATTGGTTCTTCAGTGGTTGTGTTGTTTGCGTTTTCTTCGGTTGTATTTTCTTCAGCAGTTGCGTAGCCGGTAATTCCATTTGAAAAGAAGTTTATTATACCCATGAAGAAGTTTGTTAATGCTGTGGCTATGTTGCTAATAGCTTTTCCTGCTCCAAGAAAAGCGCCTGTTATTCCTCCCTGAGTTAACTCTGCTTTTTCAACTATACTGGAGGATTTATTGCCTGTTTCATTGACTTCTATAAAGTATATTTTATACTCATCTGGTGAGAACTCGCTTTCAAAGGAGAATGAAAGCTCGCCTCGCTCTTTTAATTCAGTAAGATTAATCTCCTGAATCTCTGAGAAAGCAATTCCATCCTTTATGTCGTTGTCTAAGATTGCTGACTTATCGGTTTCATTAATGCTTAGAGGCTCTGTTTCTTCTACTGGTATAAACGCTTCTTCTTCTATGTTCATTCGAACCTCAAAGGTCTGTTTGTGTTCTTTTTCATTTATATAAACCTCGAGGAAGCATGTGTCTCTTAAGGGAAGGTTTCTTTGGTTAATGAAAATGATATTATCCTTTTCTCTTTGAATGTCAAAGTAGTTGTTTATACATGAAATTGTTAAGTTGTCCGGGTTTATTGCGAGGTATTCTGACGGCTTGAATGACATTGTTGATTCATTAGTATATAAGCTTCCAACCAGCTTCGAGAAGGGGCTTTCTGATAGTATTGTTATGTTTAGGTAGCTTGCTTTTAATGTGCTGTTTTCTTCATGATATACCTTTATTTGCTCTTTGTAGTTCTGAATCTTTGCTGGTTTAAACAATGTTACTATCAAATAATTGTTTTCTATCTTTGAATCTATAGCGGGGCGGGTGGTGGCTACAAAATTGCTGTTTGTTTCAAGGTTAAAGTGTTTCCTTAAATCAATTACCTGGCTTTCATAAGCCCCAATCCTTACCTCTTCTTTTATGAAATCTATTTCAATAGCTTTAGTTTGATTTTCCAATTCCAATGTTTGATTTATTGTTTGATTTACCAAGGTTTCATTTGCTTTCAAGGTGCCGTTAAAATCTTCTTCCACATACTTTATGTTGATTATGTGTTCAACAATAGCGGTTTCTAGTATGCTTTTTATCTTGATTCTATCGGATTCTATGTCTTCTTTTCTAAATATAATTAGTTTGGTGCCCATTATCTCTACATCAGTAGAGTTTGTGCTGGTGGCGAGGAAAAGGGTTGCGTTTGTATCAAGGATTTCCTGTATGTTGTATTCTTCTGTTCGGTTTTTTCTTGCGTATATTATGTGGGTTTGGTTGGCTGTTTCTATAGAGGTTATGTTTATCTCTTCGATGGTTTGATTAAATTCTTTGCTGATGTTTATTGTTTCGTTTGAAGGCATAGTGGTTTGATTATTGGTAGCATTGATGTGCTCTTCCTCTTCTTCTGTTTCATTCATTGATTGATTCAATGTTTCATTGAAGGTTATGTTTGTGGATGCATTTGTAGTAAGGTTGTCAGATATGTTTGTTGAGATGTTTGCAGATATGTTTGAAGGAATAATGTTAGAGTCATTAGATGATATGTTGGTTGTTATGTTTTCTGAGGCATTTGTTGAGAGATTCGCAGAGGTGTTGCTAGATATATTGGTAGAGATGTTAGATGATACATTGCCTGAGATGTTGATGGAGTCATTCATAGAAATCTTGGTGCTCTGGTTTGTTAGATTAACAGATTCCTCTAATGTTCCGTCACTGGTTTGATTGTTTGTTTGGTTAGTAGTTTGGTTAATTGATTCTTCTTCCTGCAGGGTTTCATTTAACTCTTCTTCAATTGTTTGGTTAATGGTTTCATTAGTTTGCGTTGTTCGGTTGGTCTCTTCTGTTTGATTTATTGTTTCTTCTATACTTTGATTGGTTGTTATCTTTTCTTCTG
>CAZOKS010000018.1:0-18896 GCA_964580745.1 uncultured Methanosarcinales archaeon
TACTCCATGTTTTTTATAGATAACTTTGATCAGCCTACAAATGTGCCTGATTTAGATGATCCACATATTCAATACCTCTTAAATCAGCTTGATTTGAATAATACAGAACTCAGGGCAGAGAAGGAAATGGAGAATATACTTCTGCTTAACTACTACAAGAATTTAGAGGACTTCAGATTGAAAGCATTGGCCGATTATATCTCAGCCAAGTCATGCAGGGATTACGAGGGTTGTGCTCCTCAAGCTATTTATCTCTTTGTGAGAGATGCTATTAAATATGTCCCAGACCCTCAAAAGGATTACTTCGAGCATCCCTTTGAAACATTGATATCTCATTCAGCTGACTGCGATGGAAAATCAATCCTTCTGGCTAACCTTTTAGGACAGATTGGAATAAAGACACGTTTTGTTTTGATTAAAGGTCACATATATGTTAATGCGTATATGCCCAATATGCCTCTCAGCCGAAAGATAGAAGGGAATTGGATAGCCTTGGATCCCACTTGTAATGATTGCATGTTTGGAAAAGTACCTTTCTCAGATACATTTGAGCAAAGGCAAGTAATAATCTGACTCTCTGGGCTAATAAGCTACTAAACTCATAATCCTCTAACCCTCATTAAGAAAATCCTCATTCTTTTTTAAATTGCTAAGAAACTTGTCTATCTTCTGATGCGCCCTTTCAAGTTTTTCATTCGCTTCCTTACAAAATTCTTTTAGCGTCTCTTCACTTAAAATAATCTTGCCATTCTTGCAAAAAGGCATAGCCATCATTTCAGTAGAAGAACACTCCAGTACAACCTTATTTCTCTTGGCAGATATTATCCCACTCTTTTTCCAGCCCGATTCCCTAACAACCTTAAGCATCTTAAATGCCTTATTTAAATCCCTTGCAGCGATATGAAGAATCACAGTTTCGAATTTTAGACTGCATTTCCCCTTAACCAGAGGAATATTCTTCAACTCCTTAATATTAACCTTTGAATGTGATTTATATATCCATGCCTTCCTATGCTTAGTCATCCCCTTTTTTTCTTTAACAACACTAATCCTGCCAGAGCAGGAGCTTGTAGTAAAATAATCCGGCAGCTGATTAATTTTGCTTACCAAGCTTTTTATAGGATAATCTATGCTTCCCTTGCTAGATTTGTCCTTCTTCAATTTCTTTAGCGTTTCTAACTTAATCTTCTCAAATCCATTTACCATAAATATCTCCTTTCTCCCAGTTCTTTAAATTTCTTGCTTTTTTGATTTGTTGCTATCTTGAAGTGATTAAAACATTTTTTAAACATTCCTATTATATAAAGAAAGGAGGGATTTTAAGTTTACTGCCCTTAAATTCATTAAGATTTTTGGTGTCCTGACATGACTGATAAAGGAGAGGTAACTACATTAGTGGATTCTTTGTTTGACTTAATCAAGGATAAGAAGGAAATCTCTATACCTCAAGCTGCAAAGATTCTCAACACAAATCCGAAGGTTGTGGAGCAGTGGGCTCTTTTTCTTGAAGAAGAAGGACTTGTAACCATAAATTATGGTCTTTCCTCCCCTACCATTAAGTATAAGAGCTCAGAAAAGTCCTTGCCTCAAAAAGATACAGACGCAGAGGACTCCAATCTAGAGAATGTGAATGTAGCTACGCAGATTAAAGATGTTGAAGATAACCTAAAAGAGAAGAAGGATTTGGATGCCGATATGGCAAACAGGATTCTTGGGAGCCTAAATAATATTTTTTCCACTGTTTCATCTAGGTATCAAGATGAAGACTTTTTATCCAAACTTAAAGAAAAATATCTCTTAATTAGGAAATTGTTAACACAAATCTCAACAGGCAAGACCTCTTCATTCAAAGCAAAGGTGGCTCGTAACACTATCCTGAAAAATCTTGAGGATATGAGAAATGAGATTCTGGAAAAGGTAAACTCAGATGAAGCCACAAAGCTTGACCAGATGAAATCCAGCCTTGCCTCAGAAGGAGGAAAAAACTCTGAAATCTTCTCTGATATAAAGTATCTTCTCCAACAGGCACAAGAATATGCCAAGAAAGGAGAGCTGGATAAAGCAAGGGAATTATATGAGAAAATATCCAAGCTTAAATCCAAAATACCTCAGATTTACTATAAGGAAAATCTTGAACTTGTTGAGAATATTGTAGATTTTGATAAACAGCTTATCGAGAACCTTAAAGAAAAAGCAAGCAAGGATTTTGAGATAAAAGAAAAGCAGATAATGATATTGCTTTCTCAAGCCAAGAGTTATGCCGCTCGTGACAAGATTGATTTTGCAGAGGATGCTTTAAAGAAGGCAACTGACATCTTCAATGAATTACCATCTGGTTTTATCCAAAGGAAAACAGAACTCCAAAACAAAATGCTTCAGATGAAATCAAGACTTCTTCACATAAAGAACAAGGTGGAAAACAAAAAGTATGCCCTTTTAAAGGATAAGTTAAACGCAATTACCAAGAAGATACACCTGTTTTTAGAGAAGAAAGAGGTTGAAGAAGCTAAGAATCTTTTGGATTTAGCCAATCGCCTAATAAACATGATTCCTAATGAATTCCATATTGAGAAGAGGGAACTCAGTAATCAGCTACTACAAATTTCTCAAAAAATAGATGTTGTCTCAGAAGAGGTGATGAAAGGGAAATTCAAAGAGCAGATATCTAAGATAAAGGAACAGATTCAGTTGATTGAAAAGGCCATCACGGCAGGCAAGACTGATTTCGCTGTAAAGAATTACATAGAGGCTGCTTCCCTATTTAAACAATTGCCTGAGGGCTTCCTAAAAGAAAAAACACCTGTTCAAGAAAAGCTTTTAGACCTATATTCCCATATTAACGAGCTTGTACTCAAAGAGAAGGTCAAGCGATTTTCCTATGACTTCAGCAAAATAAAGGGATATCTTGAAGAAGCTAATAAATTAATTGATTCCGATAAACTTAAGGAAGCTCAGTCATATTATGAAAAGATTTTGAAGCTTTACGATAAACTTCCAGCAGGGTTCCTGGAAAAGAAAACAATGTTGCGGCTTCAAATACTCAACCTATACGATAAGATAAGAAATAAATATAATGAAATTAACAAGAGCCTGCTTTCATCCCTCCAACTCCTTCCAACCGAGGAAAGCGAGAAATAATCCTTTTATCCATTTAGAAAAGATAAAAAGAGGTTGATAAAATGCCAAATCAACAAACAAAGGAAAATAAAGGGACTCAGCCCAGTTTTAGGCCGACCCATGTTAATAGACCTCAAACTGCCCCTCATCAAACTTCATCATCTAGCAAAAACAGTTCTGACAAAGAAGACAAACAAAATACTGAAGGAAGCACAATAAAAGTTCTATCATCATATGAGTTAAATGTGAATGGTCTGATAGTCAATATCAAGATTCTTTTGAAGAAAGAAGCTTATGTTCCGGAGTATCATATATCAATTGTTAATATTAGCCATGTTACCAAAGTAGTCTTAGATAAAATCAAGGATGAATTCGTTAGAAAGGTCCAAATTGGTGAGATAGATCTTTCAAAATCCTCAGATTTTGATGATATAAAGGAGCAGTTTTCAGGAGAGATTAAATTCCTTATACGAAAGTATTTTCCCCACATTGATGAAAAAACTACAAACCTATTGGTAAATCATCTCATCCAGGAGAATATAGGTCTGGGAAAGATTGATATTATCCTCAAAGATCCTAATTTGGAAGAGATTGCTGTAAATAATTCTGAGGAGCCCATTTGGGTATATCATAAGAAGTATAAATGGCTAAAAACTAATGTGTTTGTGCCTTCAGAAGACAAAATAAGACACTACGCTACTATGATTGGCAGAGAGATTGGCAAGGAGATAACGGTTTTGAAACCATTAATGGATGCCCATCTTTCAACTGGTGATAGGGTAAACTCTACATTGTATCCAATCTCTTCCTTTGGCAATACCATTACGATTAGAAAATTCGCTAGCAAGCCTTGGACAATAACAGACTTTATCAAGACTGGCACAATCGGCTATGACGCTGCTGCAATGCTTTGGTTGGCTGTGGAAAATGAATTGTCCATTTTAATCACAGGAGGTACCGGTTCAGGAAAAACCTCTATGTTAAATGTGGTTGCGAACTTCTTCCCTCCCAACCAGAGAATAATCTCTATTGAGGATACAAGAGAAATCACATTGCCAAAGAATCTCCACTGGGTAGCCACAGAAACTCGGCTCCCTAACCCAGAGGGTAAAGGAGAGGTTACCATGTTGGATTTGGTTGTGAATTCCTTAAGAATGCGTCCCGATAGAATAGTAGTAGGAGAAATCAGAAGGAAAAGAGAAGCAGAGGTGTTGTTTGAGGCAATGCACACTGGCCATTCAGTGTATGCCACTTTGCACGCAAATAATGCTGAAGAAACCATTCAAAGGTTGGTTAATCCTCCTATTGAAATCCCCTCTCAGATGTTGTCAGCTATATCTTTAATATGTGTACAATATAGAAACAGGAAAACTGGTAAGAGAGTCACCTTGCAATTGGCTGAGGTTGACAAGCAGGGGAATGCAACTGTAGTTATGCAGTATGACGCGTCAAGAAACGAGATGAACATGGTTAGAACTCCAAGAAGACTTTTTGATACTATTAACCTATATACTGGAATGACTGATGATGAGATCAAGGCTGACTTGAACGACAAAAAAGAGATACTCAAATGGTTGGTTTCTAAGGGCATAAATGATATTCATAAGATTGGCGCGATAATGGCTAATTATTACATAAGGAAGTACACTGTTCAGAATGATGACCAGAGCACAAAATGATTTTTTAAAACGAATTTGGTGTTTTTGTAATATAACCTAATGATCATAGTGGTAATAAGATGGTAAGGACTCCACCTTTCGTGGACAAGTATAAACTCAAGAAAGAGTTGCATACTGCTAGGTATAATGGCAGCTTTAATGACTTTCTTAATAAGCTCTATTTCTTGTCTTTTTTCTTTGCCTTTGTAATCACTTTAACGGTGGGTCTGGCATTTAAATTAATTGAAAAACCTCTCATCCTCTTAATAATGTTTCCTATTGTTTATGTGTTTTTCTTCTTTATCCTCCTGGGTTATCCTGCGGCTATGATTCTCAAGAGAAAAAAGATATACGATAAAGAAGTGCTCTTTGCTGGCCGCTATCTGTTGATAAAACTACAATCGGGGGTTCCTCTGTTTCAATGTTTGATTGATGCTTCTAACAGTTATGGTGTTTCTTCAGCTTTGTTTAAGGAGATTGTCAATACTATAATGTCCGGAGTGCCGATTGAAAAAGCCTTAGAGCAAGCAAGAGAATATTCTCCTTCTGACAAATTCAAGCGCATTCTTACTCAAATCTTAACCGCCACAAAAACAGGAGCAGATGTGGCCTCTTCCCTAAGGCAGATTCTTGATTCAATCAGAGACGAGCAAATGAATGAGATAAGGGCATATGGAAAGAAGTTAAATGCCGTGGTAATGTTTTATCTTGTACTAGGGGGTGTTTTACCAGCCATTGCAATGGTGTTAGGGGTTGTGGTAATGTCAGTGATGGGATTAGAGACTACTATGGTTTTCTTCTTAGCCCTTTTATTTGCTCTTTTTATGTTCCAGCTCATATTTGTGCTTAATGCTAAATCATCTCAACCAGCGGTGACATTATGAAGAAAGATTCAGCAAACAAGGAAAATGAAAAAGGATTCATATTTCTCTCAGAGCTTGGTAGGGTTATTATCCCTAACAAGATTAGGCCTCGCCTAAGGGATTATCTGCTTAAGGCAGGCATTGAAGAAGTCCCCTATACTTTTATAGGGTTTATAGCCGTTCTTGCACTCTTTGTTTCAGGCATATATGTTGTATTCTCCGTGGTTCCAAGTTTAGAAAAGGTAACCATGCCTGGTTTGGATAGACCTTTAACTTTTTTTGAATCGTTCGGGCTTATACTAACAAACAAAGTGGTTTTCCTGAATTTCTTAACGGTATTTGGCTCATTATTCTTAGCATTGGGCGGTTCTTTGTTTTTGGTATTTATACTATTTTATGTCTATTTTGAATATAGAATCTATAAAAGGACAGTATCTATGGAAAAAGTATTACCAGATTTCCTAAGACAGGTTTCTCAAAACCTAAAGGCAGGTCTAACCCTTGACAAAGCATTATGGAATTCTATCGATCCTTCTTATAAGGAACTGAGTTTTGAAATCAGACTAATGGCCAAACGTGTGATGGTTGGCGAAGATTTGGTTTCAGCTATGTTTACTTTTGCTAAGAAGTATAACTCTCCTGAACTTTTAAGGACATTTTCCCTTCTCGCAGAAAGCAACAAAAGCGGTAGTGAGATGGCTTATATCGTGGATAGTGTAGTAGACAGTTTAGAGAAAAACAAAAGCCTCAAGGATGAAATTAGAGCGACGTCTACCGCTTATACAATATTCATTTCTATTATTGTAATAGTTATCATTCCGTTGCTTTTCTCATTGGCCTTTAATCTTGTGGGGGTATTAGAAAGTATAACAGGTAAGTTTGAGAATGTAGGCCAGGTTCAAGGAGCAAATCTGCCTTTGAACATTGCCGATTTGAACATATCCTTTGACCCTTCTATGCTTTATTATTTCATTTTAGGAGCAGTTATCGTTTCCAGCTTCACAGCATCCCTCTTGATTTCAATTATACGAAATGGAGATCTCAGGGCAACCCCTAAGTACGTTTTGGTTTATTGCACTCTTTCCATACTATCTTTTTTAGGTATATTTAATGTAGTCTCTAAGTTGTTCTCTTCTTTGTTTTCTGCATTATAGCTTTTTTACCATTGGACATTTTAAGATTGATAGGAAAATTTAAAATACTCTTTTCTATCCTTCTTTGAAGGAGGGTTGAAAATGGGGGAAAAGAACTATGAACCTTTATACTTCTTGCCAGACGAGTATCTAAGGGTTATGGGCAAGAAAGCTCAAAGAAACAATATCGCTGCTGCTAAATTAGTGGCTGAAGCAGTTAGAACAACATTGGGCCCTAAAGGAATGGACAAGATGATAGTTGATTCTTCTAACAATGTGATTGTTACCAACGATGGAGCAGAGATTCTCTCGCATCTTAGCTTGGAACATCCTGTTGCCAGGATGATTGCAGATATCTCAAAGAATCAGGAGAGGAGCGTGGGAGATGGAACTACAACAGCTGCAGTATTAGCAGGTGAGTTATTATCACATGCAGAGAAGCTTCTGGATATGAACATCCATCCCTCTGTAATAATCAAAGGATATAGGATGGCTTTGAAGAAAGCCAAGGAGGTCCTAAGAAAATTATCTAAGGAAACCCAGCCTGATGATGATATGCTTAAGAAAATTGCTGAAACGGCAATGACAGGCAAGGGAGCTGAGCAGGCAAAGGATATCCTTGCTGATATCTGTGTTAAGGCAGTCAAGGCTATTTCTCAGCAGAAAAAGATAGATTCTTCAGATGTCAGGATTTTTTCTATTCAAGGAGGAAGTATAGAGGACAGCGAACTTGTTCATGGAATAGTTTTAGAGAAAGAGAAGGTGAATTCCTCTATGCCGCAAGAGGTTAAGGACGCTAAGGTATTGCTCTTGGATGCTCCTTTAGAGGTAAGAGAAACAGAGATAAGTGCGAATATTCAAATCAGCAATCCTGAACAGATGCACAAGTTCATTGATATGGAAGATAGTATGATAAAAGAGATGATTGATAAGATTGAGAAGTTGGACGTTGATGTTGTTCTCTGTCAAAAAGGGATAGACAACTTAGCGGCTCATTATTTGGCTAAGAAAGGTATCTTTGCGCTGCGTCGTGTAAAGCGTTCAGATATGCAGAAACTAGCCAAGATGAGCCAAGGCAGGATAATATCCACCCTTGAAGAAGCATCTGCTGATGATTTAGGTAGAATAGATATTCTGAGAGAAGACAAACTATCAGAGGAGTCTTATGTGTTTCTTGAGAGCAGGAACTCAAGCGTTGTTACCCTCATCGCAAGAGGTTCAACTGTGGAGGCAATGGACGAGGTAAAGAGAGCTTTGGATGACGCTGTTGGTGATTTAACGACTTTCATGAGGGAAAAACGTATAGTTGCCGGCGCAGGGGCTTGTGAAGTAGCCCTTCTAACCCAAATCCTGAGATACTCTGAAGAATTGACTGGCAAGGAACAGTTAGCCGTAAGAGCTTTTGCAGAAGCTCTGGAGATTATTCCTAAGACTTTGGCAGAGAATGCAGGACTGGACCCCATAGACATCCTGGCGAAGCTCAAGGTTGAGCACAATGAAGGCAAGAAGCATAATGGGATTGACGTGTTTGATGGCTCTATTATTAATTCTTATGAGAAAGGTATTGTTGAGCCTTTTCAGGTAAAACTGGAAGCAGTAGTATCTGCAACAGAATTAGCAATCATGATACTAAGGATTGATGATGTGATTACTGCCCAGCCTTCTCAGCCAAAAGAAAAGCAAGAAGAATAATTACTACTTTTTCTTCTTTTTGAATTTCTTAATGATATCAATGGGCTCATTACACTCCTCGCAAAAGAACCTTAATGTTTTAACGCCTTTTATTGTTTTTCTCTTGAAAGGAACCTTAGTCTGCCCTTCAAAACTACAATAAGGGCATTTATACTTGATTTTAGCTTCTAGCTTGTCCTCATATTCTTTCTTTGTCTCTGTAAATCCGCATTCCGGACATACATATTCCTTGGCTCTTGTCTTTACCTTCCCATTATCCTTCCTAGGCTTACCCATCTTCGCCTTCCCACATTTTGGGCAGGTAAGTTTTTCAACCCAGCACAGTACATTTCCTTCTCCGATATCTCTGAAAGTATAGTAAAATAATTCCTTAACCGATTCAGGCTCTTTGAATTCATCGCTCATATTATCACCTACTCTTTTCTGAACTGAATCTCTTTTTAAATCTTTCTCAATCCTTCACCGGCTTCTTCCCTGTTTGATAGAATAATTCTTGTTATCCTTTTTTTTTGGTTCTTCTCTGCTGAGATACCATATCAATACAAAGAATCCCAATATTAGGAAAAGTAGAGCGCACATTCCCCAGATTATAAAGAACAGTATGCTTGCTTTTAATAAAACAGGCCCTATCAAAAACAGGATAGTTCCAATTCCCGCAAGTATACCAAAAGCCACCAACAAGCCGATTAAAAATCTTGTTATATTGTTCATCTTAACTCCTTTTAGTTGCTAAATAGGGGCTTAGTTTCTGAGCAAGATTGGATAGAGGCATTGATTGCAGCCATACCTTGCCTGGTCCGGTTAATGTAGCTAGGAAAAGACCCTCTCCGCCAAAGAAAATATTCTTTATTCCCTTGATTCTTTGTATGTCGTAGCTTACTGAGGTTTCAAACGCTCCAATGTAGCCAGGATCAACCTTCAGGGTTTGGTTCTCTTCAAGCTCATATTCTGTGATTTCCCCGGCAAGCTCAATGAAAGCCTTTCCAGGTCCCTGAAGCTTTTGTAAGAAGAAGCCTTCGCCTCCGAAGAATCCAGCTCCAAATCTCTTGACAAGCTCCATATCCAAGTCAACACTCTTCTCAGCCATCATAAACGCATCTCTCTGGCAAATTATCTTTTCGCCTTCTTTAAGTTCAAAGGGTATTATCCTACCAGGCATCTCATGGCAGAAAGCAATAATTCCTTTTCCTGATGTGCATGTGTAATTAACTAAGAATAAACTCTCTCCGGTAAATCCTCTTTTAAGACCCTTGAACAGGCCACCTTCCATCTTGGACTCCATCTCTATGTTGTTCGACATCCAAGCCATTCCCCCTGATTCGGTAAATATTGTTTCTCCTTCATCCAATTGCACATCCAATATAGGTAAAGTGCTTCCCCTTATCTGATATTTCATTTGTATCACCAGGTTGTTTTTAACTATCTCTTTCTTTATTTTTTCTAATATATAATAATTTGCTTAATTATTTGTTAATGTTGTCTATCTTAGGCAAAATAGTACCTTCTCCTTTTGTTAACCCTTATTCGTAGTAACATTCTTTTTTATATCTTATTTTGAGCTAGAGACTTAGAATGAATAAGGTTCTTGATGTTGAGAATGTTACGAAAAAATATGGAAAGAAAACCATCCTTTCTAACCTGACAGCATCATTTTACAAAGGAGAATTCGTAGGGCTTGTGGGTATCTCGGGCTCAGGTAAGACTACCTTTCTTAAATGCCTTTTAGGATTGACGGAATATGAAGGAAAGATAACTTCTCATAATAGGAATATACGGAATCAGCTTCTAGATTATAGAAAAAGAGTAGGTTATTGCTGCCAGGGCAACAGCTTCTATAAGGAATTAACTGTGAAAGAGAACTTAAAATACTTCGGAGATTTTTACAATAAAAAAGATAGGATGGATATGAGTTGGTTGATAGATTTCTTAGACCTTAGGCATAGTTCAAATATACCTGCTAAAAAACTGTCAGGTGGTATGAAAAGACGATTGGACTTGGGATGCGCTCTCATTGGAAACCCTGAGATACTTTTCTTAGATGAACCTTTTTCAGGTTTAGACCCTCTGCGAAGGACAAATATATGCTCATTGCTTAGATATATAAATAATATGGGAAAAACAATAATTTTATCGACGCATGATTTGGGTGTTATCAAGGATCTCTGCTCAAGAATAATTGTTATAAAATCAGGGTCATTTAAAGAGGACCTTCCTGCAGCTCAGTTGATTAAGAAATACTCCTTTGTGTTTGAGGTTGATATTTCTATAAAGGGTTTTAATGAAAGCGATTATGAGGATTTCGCTCAATCCCTTACTGATGAAGAATATGAAATGCTTGGTTCTGTTACCTCTCCACAAGGCCTTAGGATTTATGTAAAGGAATACAAAACTCTTTTATCGATACTTTCTAATAGAATTGCTGAAGACAGATTAGTTTTAAATCGTTTTTTCATAAGAGAACCAGAATTCTCTGAGGTGTTTAAGATTCTTTTCTTAGATGAGCTTCAAGAGATGACTACTGTCGTTTCTCCCGGTAAGACTGCAATTGATAAGTCAGAGGTTAGAGAGATGCTTGTTGGGAATGATCCTGGAGTAGTATTCCAGTGTTTAAGTGCGGCAGGCGTTGATCCAATGTTCATTGCAAATGTTATCAAGGAGAGGGAAAAATGGTAATTGAGTTGTTTGGTATCTTAAGAAAGAACTTTAAGATTATATTTCGTTCAAGAATTTCATTGGTTGTTCTGCTTCTCCCTGTTCTTCTTTTAATTATTATTGGAAGCATATATTCTCAAAGCAAGATGGAAGTGCTTAAGATAGGAACTATGCCTGCTGTAAATCAAACATCTCTTGATGTCTTTAATATCTTAAACTTCACCAATTCAGGGGTAGGGGTGGAAAGAACTCCTTTCTCATCTAAAAATGATTGTTTCTCAGCTTTGAAACAGCAAGAAGTAGATTTTTGTCTGAGAAGTTATAGTGAAGAAGGAAAGATGAGGATTGACGTTTACACTGATATGTCTCGAAATGTAATTGCTTGGAGGGGGTATGCTGTGTTTGAGAATCTTGTTAAATATGCCTCGCGTGAAATGGTAACATCTTTTATTCAGAAACTCTTGAAAGAGCTCGATTCCTTCTCACAGAATATTGATAATCTTGTTTTTGCTTTTGGTAACAGGACAAACAACTTGGAAGAGCTTAGAGATAGGATATCATCTTTTAGAAAAGATATGCGAAATATGAAGCTGGATACCTCTATGTTGGAAGGCGTAGATGATGATCTTGATGCGTTAGATGCTCAGGTAAATATGATTTATAGGTCTTTGAATGATTATGATGATACTATTGAAGAATACCAGGAAAAGCTTACAGAGCTTGAAGAGGCATTGTACGAGTTTGAGACTGAAAAAAACTCTGTTCTAGAAGAACTTGATGAAACGCTTGGGCAGATAGAATCTGATATTAGTTCAGTCAAAGCCAATCTTCTGTTGGAACTATATAACCCGCTTTGTTTGGAAGAGCGAATATTGACAGATGAGCAATGTACTTCGTTTGAGCAGAACTTTTTCCTGCTTGATAGAAGCGAAAACCAATTAGGCATTCTAAGGCAAGAAATCAATTCCTTTGATTATGATTTGTCTGAAATCTATGATTTGATTTCTGATACCCAAGACGATCTTGCTTCCACCCGAGAGGATATTATCTTAATGAAAGGGAAAATCAGAAAGAGTGATAGTCTTTTAGAAGGCTTTAAGCAGGATGTTGAAGGTCTTTCTGAGGACTTAAATGCGTTTGAAAAACGTAAAAAGGAAATATACCAGAACATAGATGATATTGCAGAAGATTCAGACACTTTTATTAAGAATATGGAGACTATATCTAATCAGCTCTTAGGTTTAAATACCCAACTAGGAGATTTTATTCAAGTGATTAATCCATCTGATGTTTCAAACCCTATTTCTTTTTCGTTTAATGGAATTAGCTTAAATCAAGATATTGTGAGTCAGGATTTTTCCTACATATTAGTATCACTTATCTTTCTTATTTCTGTGATGTCTGGCCTTACCTTCTTGATAAATGAGAAGCAGTCAAGTTCTATCGTAAGGAATTCGGTGCTGCCCACCAGTCCAAAGATAGTCATCTCTTATTTTCTTAGCATCGTTTTTATTGTTTTTATTCAAGCTTTAGTAATTCTATACCTCTTCAATAATTTCTTTCTGGATAATCTTCTTGATATTTTTACCTCCTTGACTTTTCTTGTAATGCTCTCTATTATTGCGTTATCTGTATCATTTGGGCTTCTGATTGGGTCTATCTTTAATAAGTACGAGAATGGAATGGTTGTGGGGGTTTCTTTAGCAGGCGTCCTTCTATTATTGTCAGAGAAGTTTGTTATTCCCTATTCTCTTCCTTTGTTTTTGGCAAATCTTATTGAGTACAATCCCTTTTCCTTAGCCGAGAATCTTCTAAGAATGGCATTGGTCAATAAGCTTCCTTTTGAACACCTGTTCACGTTATTTTCTATCTCTTTCCTTCTTACTATTGCATTCCTTGTGTGTGCTTTTGTTTTCTTCCTCTTTTCCTCTGATAGAATGACATCTTAGCCCCAGTTCTTAGCGGCTAACAGAAAATTTTATAAAACATATACCTTGCTCCTACTATAAGTGCCGACTTAGCTCAGACTGGTTAGAGCGCTAGACTCATAAGAGTGTGAGTGCTGAGCCTTTTGGCGATGATTTAGCTCTGTCTGGTCTCTGGGGCATCTAGAGGTCCGGGGTTCAAATCCCCGAGTCGGCACTTTTTTCTTTTATTTCAATACCCAGATAAACGTTCTCAGAACACAAAATGTTATTGCGTTATTGGACTTAAGTCATATAACGGAATATATAGAAACTGATTCTTTCTTTTCTTGTATTATTTTTTGTATTGCTATTATCTCTATTCTTTTTATCAAGTAATTTGTTTCTCCGTGTTATTCTTGTGAAATACAGTAAAGTTTAAATAATAGTTACTCTATAGTGAATAAAAACTATTGCTCAGTAAGAAACAATCATGAGGGGTTAGAAATGGATAAAAAAACAATTTTGATAAGTTTGCTGGTTTTAATGATATTTCCTTGCGTTTTGGCTGAACCTGAAATATATGTAGATAATGAAAAAACGGTTTCTGTTTGTCAAGGAGAGATGGAAGCGATTTCTGCTTTCTTAAAGAATGATGGAACTGTGGAACAAAATTTCTTCCTTAGGGTAGAAGCCGAGAAGGAAGACTGGGCCTCTGTTGCTCCAAAGAATATAACACTGGGACCAGGCGAATCTGGTAAGATTTTTCTGTTTGTAACCCCTGAAAAGTTCTCACCCAAGAAAGAATACTCTTTTGATGTTATTGCTTATAATAAGGAAGAAGAAGTCTCTCATACCTTTGATGTTTCTGTGAGGAATTGTCATAATTTCAACATAAAAGCAGAAGAAGAAATGGAAGGCTGTGTTGGTAAGGCTGTGGAATTCCCAGTATATATAGAAAATGCAGGCCAATATACCGATGATGTTACTTTAGATATAGAAGTAGTAGAAGCAAATAAGACAGAAGTCTTTAATTTTACATTGGCCCCTGATGAAACAGAATCTGTCAAGATTAAATTCACGCCAACCGATGTAGCGAACTACACCTTTGTGTATTCATTAAGGGTCAATGAATTAGAGGATTATGTTGAAAAAGCAGAATCCCTCTTTATCTCCAAGAATTGCGCAGGAGCTGACATAGAGGTTAAAACTATTCCAGCTGATTTATGTATAGGAGAGGAATATGATATCTTATTTGATGTAAAGAATACAGGCAATACCAAGGATGTGTTTACCTTTTCTTCTCCTTCCCTTAATATACTTACTGAGAAGGTTGAATTAGATCCTAATGAGGTATATGAGCTTGTTACTGAATATATCCCAAATGCATCTTCTCAGAAAGTTATTCTTAATATTGAATCTGAACAAGGATTCTCTGATAAAAAAAGCTTTGCAATAAAAGCAAGACCATGTTGTGATACATCTCTAATAAGCCCGCCAGGAGAGATAAAGGTTTGCAAAGGAGAAATGGCTCAGGTTGATATTAAGTTAGCATTGTTGAATGATGCTGTGCCTGCTACTTATACAATAAAATCTCAGTACGATTGGATTTTCCCTCACGTAGAAAAGCTTGAAGTTAAGAAAAACGAAGAAAAAGAGTTTTTTGCAAGGGTAAGAATCCCTGATAAAGCAGGTGCTTATAGGAGCATTATAACAGCGTCTTCGGAGAATTGCGAGGATAAAGCTCATGTTTCACTTAATGTGGAAAACTGCTACTCTTTTGAAGCTGATTTAGAGGTTGAAGATGAGGAATGTAAGTGTTCTGAAGCAGAGATGGAGCTCGAGATTGAGAATACTGGAGGTGTGGTTGATACATATACTGTTGCAGTAATAAAACCATATGAGGCAGAGATAGGACAGTATGAGGTAAAGTCAGGAGAAAGTAAAACCATAGGGATCCCTTACAATACCTCCTGTAAGGATGATAAGGAAGAGATTATGATTAAAGTTACTTCCCAAGCTAATCCTCTACTTTCAGAGGTATTAGAGGAAGAAATTGAGTTGGACGACTGTTATGACTTTGAGATAAATGCGTACGAGAAGATTGACTTCTGTGCAAACGAGGAAAGGAATGTTGAGGTACATTTAGAGAATACGGGTACTTCCACAGATACATACAATATTACTCCACTTTGCCCACCTTGGGTAGATGATGAGTCCTTTGAGAAGCAGCTTGGTCCTGGAGAAAAGGTACTCTTCTCTTACAAGGCAAAGGCGCCTGAGGCTACCGACAAAGAGGCCTTCTGTTCATTTAGACTGTCCTCAGAAAAAGGAAACAAGACAAAGGTTGTTTCCACAATCCTTAATGTGCTCTCTACAGAAGAGTGCTATTGCTTCAACGCTACTTTAGAGAAAGATAAAGTTACCTTTGAAGGTATTAATAAGACCAATCAGGTAGTTGATTTAGCGGTTTCGAATTGTGGCCGTTCAAAAGAGGAGTTCTTACTTGAAGTCTTTGGAGACTTAAAGAAGTATGTGGAAATCAAACCTGAGACCTTGGAAGTAAATCCTGGAGAAACAGATGCTTTCCATGTAGGGGTATCATTCCCTCTTGAAGGAGAGAAGGGAGAGCTGGAGCTTGAGCTCTCTGCAGAGAATAGCAATAAAAAGGAGGACTTTACTCTAAGTATAGAGTAGGTGATTTAAAATGATGAAATGGACATATGTTTTGTTGGCAATCTTGGTAATTTTTGGAGGACTTTTATTGGTTTCATGCACTCCTGAGCAATCTATTATTCCGTTAGGACCTTCTACAGAGAAACAAACTCAAGAGAATGAGACCGAACCTCAGCAACCCTCTCAGCCATCAAAAACAGAGTTTCAGATAAACTGCAAGGTTCAAGAGGGAGATTTATGTGCTGCTCAGGCTCAGACATTAAAAGGCTGGACATTAGGCACTGTTCCTTTGAGTATTGCGGAGCAGCTTCTTGAAGAGGGAAGCTCAATCGCAGATTCAAAGGATTTATCAGCTGAACAGATATCAGAATTCTCCCAAACAATTGCTTCATATGTTTATAACTCCTCAAGAAAAATATTGAGCTTGGCAGAAGAGGAATATGACGAGGAATATAATGTAGTTAAGGTTGTTCCTCAATACCTTGATGAGCAATGGGTTTGGCAGGTTTCCTTCTTTCAGGAAGACCTAGAAGAGCCTGATGAAGAGATAATAGTTGACTTCCAAGGCGAAGAAATCTTTGATTAATTCTTTCTTTATTCTTTTGTTTCTTTGTTTCTTATTCTTATTTACCGTTTATCTCAAATTCCAGCATATCTCTTTTGCTTATTTTGTGCTGACTGATAGTGCCTTCTCTCATCTCCAGCACATATCTCGCCTTTTTCTTAGGCTTATAGATGCTATAGGGCTTAAAACCCTTAATCATATCCACTACTCTTTTAGTGCTGTCCAGCCATAGTATATCAATGGGATAGCTCATAAAGAACATATGGAAACTCCAGTATCCCTCCTTATTAAAGCAGAACAAGAATCCTTCCTTCGCTTTGATTTTAGGTCTTAGAATAAGCCCCCTTGCTTTTTCTATGCTGTTTTTAAGAATCTTAACCTTGTCTGCAATAACCTTCCCCTTATGTCTGATTTCCATTCTTCCTACTTATATACCTCAGTTTCCTTGATATACGGAGATAATTCTTTTATATACCTGTAGAAAGTGGCTTTTGAGCAGTATTCTAGCTCATCCACGACCAATCTTTTTATTTCAGGGAGACTCATCGTGTTGGCTCTTATCATTCCAAGAATCTTCATCTTAATAATATCCTTTCTCTTCTTTTTTAGAGATGAAAGCATCTCTTTCTTGAGCGCATCCTCTTCTTTTTCTGAGCTTGTCTCAGTTAGATTTTCACCTTGGTGCGTGTCATAAAATTGCTTCCTTTCTTTAATAGAGCCTTTGTGGTTAATATTCGCCTGGATAAGCCTTTCTAACCTTTCCAATCTTTCCCTCAAGCCCTTATTCTCTTCTCTTACGCTTTCATTATTCCTCTTTATTCTACGAATCTCGTCCTTTATATCCCCAAAAGACTCCCTAATCTTCAGAAGTACATCAATCATTTGGTTGGTTTGGTCCCCCATAACACTTTCTTCCTGTGATTTTAGTATATAAAATTTACTATTTTTTGAGACTCATCTGACACCTGATTGAGACAATACTGAGACTTTAATGACACACCCCCCTATTTCCACTGGAGGATACACCCCCTGATTTCTAGTAGAGAATTTGGAATCATGCTTTACACACCCCCTTATTTCCACTGAAGATTTTGAGACTTTTCTGAGACTAAGGTGATTTCAATAAGAGATAAGACTGAGACTTACGAAACTTAGAATCTATCTACTACTAATTTTAATACGCATTAGGTATTCCAAACGCCTCTCCATTTCTTCCATTTCTTCCATTAATGCCCGTCTTTTGTTTTCCAAACGCCTTTTCGCTTCCCTTTTCGCTTTTCTATAAGTCCCTTTAAGATCATTTGGAATACGCTTGTTTATAAGTTTACCAGCGTCTTTCATCGTCTCTAGAATGTCAAGTTGTTCCTCTAAATTATATCTTCTAACTGATTTACTTCCTTGAGTTACTATATCTTTTGCTAATTCTGAGATTTGTCCTTTGAGATGATTATATTTATTTATCATATATTTAATAGGAAGCCTCTCAAGCACTTCTTTTTTAAGCATTACAATATCTCTTGATAACTCTACACCAGTCTCATTAGCATATCCTTCAATCATAGCTATGAGATTATCGGCCTTTTCATATTCTTTTTTATTGTAAGCTTTCTTCGCTTCTTTATGCATCGCAGATATAGCCTTGTGAGCAACATACTTTTTTAATCGTATTGATCGTTCCTTTGGTCTCTCTTTCACAGGTTTTATAGGTTTTTTAACGCGATAGTTTTCCCAATGTAAGCCAATTCCGATATTTCCTGAGTCATTATCCAAATAAGGCGTACACCCCTTGAATTCAGTAATCTCATAATCTTCTGATGATGGTTCATCCGTGATTTCTTCATTCGGGATAATTCCGTCTTCTTCATCTGTTGCCAGTAGTCTTATCATTTCTTCTAAAACTTTTTCCACAGCATTAGTTTCTGTTTCCGGCAAGTATATTTTAATCTTTTTAATAGTGTCTAAGGTTTGTTCTATAGTATCTATTTTCTTACCTGGAAAAAGTTTTTCAATATCTTTTTTAAGATCTCTTCCACTTATGGCATCTCTCCGTCTACTTATGGCATCTCTTATTTTTATTTTTTCTTTTATATAATTTCTTAAGGAAAGAGGCATATTTTCTTTTATCTTATTTCTTATCTTATTTCTTAAGGAAAGAGGTATATTTAAATAATCAAGAATGTCTTCAATACCGCCATTTTCTTTTGACTCTGAGAGCTTTTCTGACTTTCTTTTTCCAAATCCCATTTTATATCAGAGAGTAAGTCTTTCTAACTTTATATATAATCTTTTTGCGCTTTTGTTCTATAGATTGGGAAGATTGGTTTCCTTCAAATAATATTCTTATTTTGGGAGAATTCTTGCCCTACTTGAGATTGTACTGGGAGTATGGTAAGAATAACCTATCCTGCATAAAGTGTTGTTGGCTTTTTATTCCATATTTCATTCAAATCTTTATTAAATGCCCGTTTTTCGTTTTCCAAACGCCTTTTCGCTTCTCTATAAATCTTTTTAACATCTTTTGGAACAGGTTCGTTTGTAAATTTACCAGCGTCTTTCATCGTCTCTAGAATGTCAAGTTGTCCCTCTAAATTATATCTTCTAACTGATTTACTTCCTTGAGTTACTATATCTTTTGC
>CAZOKS010000019.1:0-17607 GCA_964580745.1 uncultured Methanosarcinales archaeon
GATAAGAAATATATGGTATCATCTGAATTCATTAACGATTTGATTGCAAGAACAAACATAGGTTATATATTTGACATCTCACATGTCTTTGTATCTGCTGCGACTTTGGCTCATATGAGCAACCAGACTATAAACGAGGCAATCTCAAGCATTATTGAGGCCTCAGCTGGAAATGTCGTAGAGATTCATCTGAATCTTCCTAAATTGGACTCAAGAGGAGGGTTTAAAGACGCTCATTTGCCCTTTGATTTTAACTCAGAGCTTACCAAAAGGCTTTTAGAGGTTGTTAAAGGGGTTATAAAGAAAAACCCAGAGATGCATCTTGTGAATCTTGAAATAGAGACCTATAAGCCTCCGCTTCAACATGTTCAGCTTCTTGAAAAACAGGCAGAATTTATTAATTCAGAGTTAAGAATAAAGTAAGGCAATCAAAAAATAACGCCGAGGCTGGGATTTGAACCCAGAATCCCAAGAAGGGACAGGCTCTCAAGGCCTGCGCAATACCAAGTTATGCGACCTCGGCAGATAACGTTTTCTAAGGCAGATAGAAGTAAACAATACTTAATAAAGCTTTTCACGAGGTCGCGACCAAACGAGCGAACTAAGAGAGCGAGTTTGCTGTATGCGACCTCAGCATTAAAAAGCAATATAAAGCGGAATAATACTACTATTTATAGCTTCTGCATAACAAGAGGTCGCGACAAGTGGAGCGGAGCGGGTGACGGAGTGACACTTAGTATGCGACCTCGGCAAACTCTCATTGAAGGACTTTGGTGTAGTATAAATAATTTTTGAAAAAGAAAGGAAGGTTTTAGATTACTCCTAATGCTTCCCTAATGTTATAAATGCCTTTTGAGTTAAGAATCAAAATATTTATTAATTATATATTTAAGATTTAGGATATGTATAATAAAAATAGAGAAAAAAGTGGTCAGGTTTCTTTCTCTCAAATCATAGTTGGCGCTATCGGCTTGGTTGTGCTGGTTGTTCTGGTAATAATTTTTTCGAGTCAGATTAATTTTACATCGAATGCTCACAACCAGAGATACGAGTCGCTTGCTTCCCTCCAGGAATGCCAGGCATTATATCAAAGAGCTGAAGCAGCAGAAAGAACTGGTGATACCGGATTTCTTACAAGGACTATGCTTGAACTGAAAAGTGGGGGGTGCTACAATTATGAGGTTGGATTTGATTGGACAAGAGAGAGGAAAATAATCTTCAACGAAAATCCTTTTTATTTGTATTTTGATAGTGACGGAAACCTCATCTTGAGAAATTTTAATGGCGATACAATTACATTAGATAAATGGTTATTAAAAAATGACAAAAATGGAGAGTAGTAAAAAGCTTTCAATTGGAATCAAGCGACTTTTGAGTTTTAGCGTGATAATTGCTCTTTTCTGTTTGTTTTTGATACCTTTTCTAGGCTTATGTACTACAACTTATGATATGCCTGAATTGGGTTCCTTTAGTAAGGATTCCGTTCTTTTTGTATATGACAAGAGCCTTGTTAACGAGGAATTGCTCAAAGAAGTGGCGCTGAATCTAAATTTCAAAGCAGAAAATGGGGTGGATTTTGCATGTTTGTTAGGTGATGAGACATTAGAACTGTTGTATCTCTTCGGACGTGAGGGGGCATCTTTAAATAATGAGTATATTAGCCACATTGGAGACAGATATGTTATTTTTTTAGATGTAGAATCCAAGGACTTTTCTCCAGCTTTTTTCATTCCCGAAGAATACAAGACCTATTATAGGGAAATAACAAATATAGAAAATGAATTTAAAGAGAATGCGCAGCATTATTTAGAAAAAGCAGAAAAAGCGTCAAAATTAGGGATAATAATTCTTGAAAGAATCTCTGGTTTCTTTAAGAGAATATTCAGCATCTCTGAGGAAAATCAGCTTGATAAACTGATTAATGAGAAAAAGGAGTACCTGGGAAAGCCTGAAACAAATTATCTTATCATAGTAAAGACTTTCATTGATGAAATAAATAACAAACTGAAGGGGATTATAAATGAAAGGGAATATGAACTCTCCTATAACCCTGATGAACTGTTTTATATCAATGAAGAAGGGAAGTTTACGGCTTCAGATAGAGAAAATGGGGTATTCATAAAATGTTATGGCGAAGATTCTTTTGCACTGATATATAATAATGGGGAAGGTTCGATAAAGAATTGTACACTAGAATTTCAAGACATTATTTTGAAAGGGAATATGAACTTTGAAGGGTTCTTCACTAATAATCTCCATTGCAACCTTGAGGGAACGGCAGAAATCCGATTCTTAAGCCCATTCGAATTCTTAAGCGGAGGGATGGGACTGTATTCGCTTTCAGATGTAAGCAGGGCTTTTGATTATGATTATTATTTAAGCGAAAAAGAAACCATTCAGCTTAGCAAAGATGTCTCGATAGATGACATTCTAAATAAGTTCAATAAAGACCGGTATTATGTATCTCCTGCAAAGAATTTTAATATTATGATAGGAGAAACCTCTTTTGTATCAAATAATAATGTGTTTTCTATCAAAAGAGGTGATATAACTCAGTCTGCTGATAGTATATTTGTTCCCAAGATTTTTGGTTCAAATATAGAGAAAATGGCATCCTGTTATGCGGGGCTGGCTTACTATCAAAAGTACCTGGATTTGCAGGAAGGTGACTCCTTGCAAGAACAAGATTCTACCACCAAATACAGCAGTCCTTCGGAGACTGGGAATGCTCGTACAACGCAACCTGCTCCAATGATTGAGAGTGAATTTGAATTAGAGGCTGGTAATGCTCTCTCAATGTCTAGGCTTCTTCTGAACCATTTTTGTTACGAAAACCTTAACGAAGAAATGAAGAGTCCTGACTCAGAACTTGACGGGCGAAGAATCTCGCTTTATCTTTCCTCACTTCCAGAAGCAAGCAGTATTCTTACTTCTCTTATGCCTTTGCTGTGGGAAGCATATTATAAAGATGAAGATACAGACGACCTTATTCTTGAGACGGTTATAAATAATTATAAAGAAGGTATGATAGTAAGATATCTTCAAGAAGTGCTTTTTAGAGCTCATGCATCTGCTCAAGCAAATAAGAGGTTTGGCAATCTTGATGAAGGGTGGTGGAGCAAAACATTTGAAGTACTGGCTAATACAGGATTGGGGTTAATAAGTCGTGCTTTAGAGTCGGGTAATCTTAACAGAGCTGAGATAATAGCGGGTTTGGAACTTGCTTCTTTAGAAAGGGAAAACTCCATCTCAGGAAGTTCAAAGTTTGAAGATATTATTAAGAAGAGATATGAGTATTTTAAAGAACTTAATAATTCGGGATTAGAAAAAGCAGATGTAATTAAATTAGATTTAGGTGAACAGTATGTTTTGCCTTTCCCAGAAGAATTGGAGACAATGACCGAGCTTTGTGAATCTGGGGAAAACTTTATTCCAAACTCAGAAAGATTATTTCAGGGAGATGAATACATTGCTTATGTGTTCCCAAAATTTGAATTGCTATCTTTAGAAAACTCAAATACTGGAATTGGAGGGGAGTTTGAGATTTTAGACAAAGCAGAAGAATTTTCAAATTTTGCTAATCAAAATCATCCTTCTTATCTCCGTCTAGGAGATATGTTTATTTCGGTAAAAGACCCCACATCCATAGTCATCACTGATGAATTCATGAATAGGATTAAGAAACTGAATTCTTGCTTATCAAAGCAGAATGAAAAACCAATATTCATCATACCGGTGGTTAAGAATATTTATGGCGCTGTAAGGTTTATGGGGAACAATGTATATTCAGAGTTACCTATACAAGATAACGAGTTTTGGAAAGGACAATTCAATCCTCTTTACTCATTTTCCTTAATAATTGATCCTAACCGTTTTGGGAATCTGGGCGGGTCTGGAAGTATGGGATTCTGCTCAGAAGACATCTCAGGAGAATATCCAGTAATCAAGCAGATTCCGGAAGAGCTCCTTGAACCAGAAAAGAAGCATGATGAAATGCTTAAGAATCTTAATAGAGACAGATTATACAACAAGAATGCGGAGAAAGTAAAGGAAGCTTTTTTAGATTCTTCTTATTTGAACTACTTCAAGGAACAACTCAGAGAAGTAGAGGAACCTCTTGAAAAAATTGAAAATATCGCGATAATAGGTAAAAAACCTCAGAAGCAAGATGTAATAAGAAATCTTGATGATATTACCCAGAACCTTTTTGATAAGAGACGGGTTTTTGAAAGTGAATTTTTATCCTCAACCCTTTTCTACAATATTAATGGCGATGTCTTTGATTCAAAGCCTGGGGAAGATATCCACGGCAAATTTCCAGAGCAAGGTGACCCAGGATATAGCATCACTAAGGTCTTTGATGACTCATATAAACTTCAATTTAAGGATGATGTGTTGAAGGAAGAAAAGGGGATAGCAATAGCAGAACGATTCTCTTTATTTAAAAGAAAGCCAATGAATATGGCTCTTCTTTTAACCTATGGATTCCTGAACAGTATGAATCCCGTATATCTTACTGGCTGGGGAATTGCTACAAAAGTCATTGGCTCATTTATTGCGACTTCCAGCTTAGCAGGTAAGGCATCTAGTGTCATTTCACCCATTGTTGAGTGCCATTTTATTAAAAATATCGTTATCAGAAGATTGGCTTCATTTGTTCTTGAAGAGCTTGTAATCGAAGAAGGCACCAACATGCTTGTTGGTCGTATAAGCCCTAATCTTGGAGATATCGGGGAGTTATTAGTTAGTGGTTTCAATACTATTGGGAGTGGTTTTGATATTGATTTATTAATGGTTGGGCAGCTCCGTTCAATAAGTGATTTAGGCAATTTCATAGAATTTGATTTAAGAAAAGGAAAATACGATATTAAGCCGGAACTAAATTTTGTAGCTCCCGCTGATGGCCGAACTATGTTTGCTGTTATGAATGGCATTTCTAGAGGGGAGTTTATACCTTTTGAAATAGGAAAATTTGAACTCGCTCTAGATAGTAGGGCAAACCAAATCTATGCTATATCATATGATGGGCACAACATCTTAGACTACATTGAAGACAACGGAATTTCTAATGAAGTAAATAAAGAATTAAAAAGTCTTCTGCCTGATAAATTTAAGGATATTGGTGGGATAAAAAAAGAGTCCGTTTTACAATTGATTCTTGAGAGCTACGAGAAGAAAACAAAAGAAGAACTCTCATTAGATATGAAGAATTTTGATTTGTCTAAAGTGGAAGAAGAGTATGCTTGGAGAGATTCTGCTCTTTTAGGAACAGAATACACTTCAAAATGGGATTATGGAAAAATAGAGCAAGAGGTAAATGAAAAACTGCAAACAAGGGCAGGGCAAAGGCTTACTATTCAGGATTTGTTAGCAGATGTTAAGGAAGAAAAGCGAAACATTGCAATTAAGAATATTCTTACCCTTTATGTTTTTTATAGGGATAAAGTAGTGGGAATTAATTATGACTGGCGTCCTGCAGGATGGGATACCTCTGTTCCATTAGAAGAGAAGTTTTTAGAATATATTTACAAGAATAGAGATGACGTTATTAAGCTTATTAATGCCATATCTGATTTGACTGATGCAAATGTATTAAGGAAAGAACATTCTTTTTTCACGGATTCTTTTGTATCTACTTTTGACTCCTACTTTACCAAGGATGCCGAGATTGATCCTTTCTTAGAAAGGATAGAAGGTTTCAATTCATTCATTAACAGTAATCCTGAACTTATGGATTTTATGAAACCTTCAGAGATATTTTACTTATATGGCAGAGGTGTTTTTTCCGATACTGAGCTATTCAATCACTTCAATAGATTAATAGAGGATTTGTCTGCGGAGGTAAAGTTATCTAACATATTTTCCAGGCTTTTGCTTAAAAAATCCAATATGATAAAGAAAAGAACGGTTGCCTTATTTTATTATAATTTAATACAGTTCAACGAGGACCTAAATTCTCAAGGCAAAGCAAATCTAATGAATGAACGCGTAAAGCTTTTGATTAAAGATAAGCTAGTCGGTTATCCATTAGACAACATTCTCAGAAGTCACATGTATGGAGTTAGAAATTCTATCAGGGTACGATTAGGAAACCTAGATTTAAATAAAGACGTATTCAGAGTTTATCGCAATCTCGATAAGGATTCTTTTGACCATATTCTTAATGTAAAGGAAGGAAAAGAGAACCACAAACCTTGGCTTTTCTGGGGGACAGAGGAAGAGACGCAAAAAAATAAATTAATTGATGAATTAAATCAGGCTTACACCAAACGTTTCATCACTTCTGAGGAAAAGTTCAATGAAATGCTAGACATATACAAAAAGTATCTATCCCCTGATCAAACCACACTTCTTGAGAGTATTCTAGAAAAAAATAAAATTCAAGCAATAATGTCTTCCATCAAGAATAAAGGTTTTGAACAGGATTTTAAACTTCTTAAAAATAATAAAATACTCTCTCAAAGTGAAATCAACAAGTATTTTAATCATCCATCCAGAGATGCATATGGGATAAGAGCCACTTTGTACTCGAATAGCCCTTTCACGCCAATCCTTTGCTTTTCATCTAGTGGGACATTATTTGATGAACTTCCAATTCGCATGACCGCCGAAATTCCATTGTCTGAGTATGGAATAAGATTTTTCTCTAGCAAGAACGTAGGACTTAGCATGGGAACTAGTGAAGGGGATATAACTTTCTTTGATGAATGGGATTACACAGGAGAACTAGATAATGAATACATCAAAAGAATTGACATCCAAAAGCAGAGCTTTAGTCAGGAACAGCTTGATTCTTTTTATATATCGAACGAGCTCTTGAACGAATTTGCATCTCAACTGGGAGTTGAAGCTGATTCTTTTGTTTATAAAGAGGTTAAACTTAAAGGACCCCAATTAAAAACCGAGCAAAAAAGCCAATACGTTTATGTGTTGCAGCTTAATCATCCTGAAACAGAGATAAAAAAGATAATCCAAAATGCTAAAGAGAGCAGATTGCCCCTCTATGTTGTTAATGATGATATAAAGCAAAATAGTTATATGTTCATATTACTCGAGGATCAAAGCACAGGTAAAAGGTCCGTAATGCTTATAGCCAAAGGCGATTTAAAAGAGACTGACCCAAAAGGAAGATGGAAATTGCTTGATTATCTTGATGAAAAAGGATATGATCAGGAGATTTCTAACTTCAATGAAATTCTTGCAAACGCTGAAAGTTTTAAGCCTCTTGATTCCTCAACAAGCCTGGTTTTAGAGTTTTTCTTTAACAAAGATTATGTTAAGTTTCATGAAGAGAACAATGGGAATACAGAAATAAATATTATTGAGATTACAAAAAAAGATATGATTCTTAAGAAAAGTATAGAATACCTCGTTGAATCAGATACAGGCGTTTACACAAAAGGTGATTTCTTGTATTTTAAGATAAGTGACGGTTACAAAACTTATAATGTACCAATCAAAGAGAAAATCAACGAGGAATCAAACGGAGGTTGGAAGGAGATTCCTTCTGTTAATAAAAAAAGTGCAAAGGCAGAGATTCGGACGAGAGATGACTTCATAGATGATTTCAAAAGGACTCTTAGTGATAATAGTGTAAAGCCTCGAATGCTTAACCTTAATGAGAAACTTTCTGCAATTACAGGCATCAATCGATTCGCTAACATTGATAATTCTTTTTATTCAAAATCGAATCCAGTAAGAGTCTTAAAAGGAAAAAAAGGAGGTAAAGATTTATTTATTTATGAAATAAATCTTGAAACAGAAGACTTTAAATCAGAATTGCCTGATAGCATTAAAAGTGCGTTGCTCCAAGACAGTGTTGAGGAACACACTTATTTTTATAGTTTAAGCCAGTTAATATTTTATTACGATAGAGTGAACAATATTATAATTCCTCTAGGAAAGAGAAATGGAAATACTATGACTTGGTTTTCTACAGATAATGAAGAAATGGTAGATAGCTTTCAAAAAAATGTTTTTCCCTGGATAACAGATTCAAAAGACATCTCTGTTTTTGAGAAGATTTGTGCAGTATCTCAGCTCAATGAGTTAAGACTCGATAAGATTCATGCTAAGACTCGGCATTCCCAATTGCTAGAGAATGCTATCGATAAGCTCAATTTAATTAAGGAGGATTTTGGAATCTCTTCTACAAAAGAATTGGAAAAAACTAGTTGGACTGGGGCATATTCTAATGGCTTTACAGAAAAGCTTGAACAAAAGGTTAAAATTCATAACGAAGAAGAAGCCGAGATCATAAAGAAACTTAGTGGAAGAAAGGCTTTATTAGAATGGGGCCACAATGAGCTTGTTATTGATAAGGAAAAAGGTAAAATAAATAGCGAGCATTCTGGATTGGGTATAATACATATGATGGGGTTCTTTGATAAAGTAACAGTAAAGGGGGATGTTTATGGAACTTCTGATATAAAGATTGACCTTACTATTGAAGACGGGAACAAGCGTCTGTTTCCTAGCGATTTTAAAACTCTCATCGAAACTATTGAAAATCAACTTAAAGCGAAGGATGTCGAAGAGAATATAAGATACGAAATAAAGAACAGAATAATTTCTAGTCTCGGAACACACAACCATTTCACCGACTTAAAGCCCAGCGGGGGCGACACAATTAAAGGGTTAATGATATTTACGCGCATTGCAGAAAAGATAAACAATGGAGAAGTTAAGCCTTTAATTTATGTTGATCTTGAGCATAATTCCTTGATTTACGAAGTCAATTTAGAAGACCTTGGTTTTGCCGGGTACCTTTCTATTGTATTGAAACCAGAGAAACCAGAAACAGTCTCAGACGAAGACAAGGTGGTTCCGATAACAACATTCTTCGTTAGTGATGAGAGTAATAATTAGATCAATCATGGCTAAACCTATATTCAAGGCATTCTTCTTTGACAGAACCAAAAATTCTATCAAGCAACCTTTATAAACTAAAGATACTCAACTTTTAAGGCATGACTCTAGAAAACGAAATAAAAGATGTGTTGTACAATAATTTATGTGGATTATACAATAATGACCAAGTTCACCTTAATGTATTTAGGGAAGGGAAGGGAACGTTCCCGAGCAGAGAAGAGCTCATAAATTTTGGACCTGGTCTTTTCATCTATTATCGTCTCCCTTCTTTAGAAGATGAGATAAAAATAGGAAAGGAAGACATAAGAAGAGAAGAGCTTAGAAAAATCTTAAACAGTGTGAAGGATCTTTCTAAAGAAGTTTATGCATGGTTTGGGAAGGATCTTCTTACGATATACTTTTTTGGTAAAGAAGAACTAATAAAAACCAATATTGGGGGGTATTATAAGTTTAAATGCAAGTATGGATACAAATTAGGTGAGGATTTTACCTTCCAATATGGAAAATTTGATTTTTTCAGTCCTAAAAGAGTCAAGAAAGAGCCTTCTTTAAGTGAAGAGGGTATAGCTAAAATATGCGAAAAGATTGTTAATCAAACACCAAATATAATTAACCTATTATTGGATCCCAAACTAGGCAATGAAGAACTAATGAAAGCTTTAAAGAGGGAAAATGCATACTTAGATAAAAGAGATGATATCATCAATGGAATAAAAGATCCAACACTAAGAAAAATGCTAAAACAGGTTTTCAACCAACAGGAGCACCACAGCAAGGATAACGACCGTGAATTATATTGGAATGGTAAGAATATTTTTGTAAGACGGAAAGAGGATGAGTTTTTTAAGTAAATTAAGGTATTCTCTTCAAATGCTCCAGCATGTGCTTGTATTTATCTTTATTATCCTCATTTGGCTTCTCTTCTTCAGCTAAGTTAAACTCTTCAAGACCTTTCTCCTTCTGCTTAAAGAAAATCTTTTGGCAGGCGTCCCTTAATTTTATCTCAATGGTGGCCATGTCTTCCTCACTGAGCTTTTGTGGCTGCCATTCTAAGCTTATATTATCATTTTCAAAGCGCGGGATTATGCGGATGAATGTATGGGAATGATGCTGGCCTGCTTGCTCGCCACTTTGAACAAGGAGATTGGTGCCTGTGCATCCCAAGGCCGCTACAAGCGCCATAGAGGCCTTGTTAGCAATAATCGCCATATGGGACGCTGTTTCATCAGGAAGGTTCTCAAAAAGGATTTCATGGCTGTTTGGCAGTGCTATGAGCTCTCCCAAAGCTGATACTTCTTTTGGAATCAAAACCGTTGCAATGTCATCTCTATAAAGCACTCTTGCGTCCTCTTTCATCAATCCGCAAAGTTCGCATTCTACCATTTTTATTTGTTCAAAAATAAATCTGCTATCTCATCTGGATCAAAATCTTCTTTGCTTTCGGTTCTATCATTTGATTCCTCTTTATTCGGTTCATTCTCATCAGAATCAACTTCGTCTGAATTTTCAGGAGCATCTTCCTGGGATGCTTCCTCTTCTGGCTGTTGTGAAGGCTCTTCTGAATATGAGCTCTCAGACTCTACAATATTCTCTTCATCAAACACCTTCTTCATGCCTACGATAAGGGCCGTCTTGAGCTTATTAACTGTAGCAGTATCCAACTCTTGCGTTGGAGGAACAAGTCCTACTTTGTCTCCCTCATATCTTGGAATAATATGAAGTATTGCATGGGGCGCTTTCTGACCGGCAGCAACTCCATTTGCCACTAAAAAGGTGCTGCCTTTAGAACTCAGCACCTTCAGCATAATAAGAGATATCTTCTTAGCCATCGCAAAGAGGTAGCCAACCAGCTCCTCTTCCATCATGGGAAACATCATTGCATGTTTTTTGGGTATGAGAAGAACATGGCCAGGATTGGCTGGGTTGATGTCCAAGAAGCCGATTATCTTGTCATCCTCATATATCTTCTTGGATTCTACCTTGCCTAGAGCAATATTACAGAAAATACATTTCTCTTCATAATCAGCCATATCCTAAAAAGAAATCTATTATTATTTAATATTTGTGCTAAGTCTGGGTTATTTAGGATAGATTTTGTTCTTGTATCTTTCCAGTTTTTTGTAGAGCTTCTTGGATGAAGAGGCCTTAACTAAAGGAATTTCCTCCTGCTTTGCATAGTTAATTGCCTTTTGCGGAAAGGTTTTTGAGCCTACCTTGACATATTTATCCTCTCCTACCTTTCTTATCCCTTCCTCTGGTTTTCCATCTACCACAATTAAATCAGGGTAATTATTCATCAAATAAAGGTCTAAATCAAACTCTTTCTGTGCGACATACACCTTTGCTCTCTGAAAAACCTGTTCTACAATATCTAAAAACTCACTTGATTTCTTTTTGGTGGGACAAACTACCAGAATGTCATCAATTGTGGCTTCGTATGATGCCATAGTGCGAGAGGGCGATTAAGTAATCATTTAAAAAATTAACTCTTCCTTTTTAAGGGAGTATACATAAATAATATAAATACAAGAAGAAATAGTATCCAAGGGGGATATTTATGGAAAGGTACTATATTGTTAAAAGTAATATAAGGAAGCTAGCTAAAGGGTTTATGGTTGGAAAGGGGTTTGAAGAGTCCTTAAATATGTATGTAAAAGAAGCTGTGCTTAAGGCCTGCTTAAGGGCCAAGGCCAATGGAAGAAAAACAATTACGCCTAAGGACCTCTAAAATCAGAGATTTCTGAGCTTTTTTTTAAGCTGGGCTAGAATACCTTTGAGTCTTTTAATCCTCTCTGCGTGCTTCTTTGAGCTAATTTTGTTGAGTTTTTGCTCAAGTGTCTCTATCTGAGCCAATAAACGCTTTTTCCTCTCTGAATTACTCTTTCTTGTGGTTTTTCTGGATTTCTCAGTCTTCTTGCTTATGGTAGTCTTTTTCTTGGTTCTTTTTTTGGAAGACCTCTTACTGCTGCTTCTTTTCTTAGCATTCCTAATTCTTTTATTCTTTGGCTTGGAACTAACTGGTCTGGATGTTTTCAAATCAGCTTTTAGAGAAACAGAAGGCTTAACCTTCTTTACTCGAGGCTCCAGATCAATAATGTTCATATCAGAGAGTCTATCGTATTCTCGAGCAACACATTTCAGAAAATCCAAGAGAATACTTTTTGCAGGCATCTTGATTACTTCTTGGGAGGCATGGTTAAAGGGGGCGGTCCTCTATTATCAGAAGATTCATTATTTAAGTCCTGATTTAAGCCCTGCGGAGTTTCCACTTCAAACTCATTGAAATCATTTATCAAGGATGGTGCAACATTCTTTGGAGCGTTAAATCGCCTAGGAGCAGTATAAGGAGATGAACCATGCTCCATCTTCATCAGGGTTTCTCTCAGTTTTCTCTGTTCCTCTCTTTCCTGCTTAAGTTGCTCTTTCTCCTCCTTATCAGATCTGACTAGGTAAAGAATGCCTTTAGCCATTGCCTTGTTTTGCTCAATCAGTATATCCAACTTCGAGGCCAATTTATTCGTTCCACTGCCTTCCAACTCATTATCTTTTTGGCGCTTAAATTCTTCGGCAGCCCCTTCAAACAGCTCCAAAAGCATATGAATAGAGTGGTTTAGGTTCAGAATAGAATCGTTGAGTTCTTCTATAGTTACCGAAGTATAGCCTTTAGAGCCTTTCTTCAACTCCTGGACTTCCTTTTTAAGATAGTCTAATTCATGCTTTGATATTATCACATAATCATTGTCAGAATCTGATTCGCCTAATTTACTCTTTTTTTGAGGGCTATCCGCCATTTTGACCTCCTCTGACATTATATCTTAAAAAGCTAATTTATAAAGCTTTCTAAAAAACGGCTGTAATTATGGAAATGAAATAAATAGAATAAAGTAAAAAAGAAAAAAAGAGATAAGCATTAATTAGGGGCTCAGATATGCCTAATAATCATCATCCTCATCGTCATAATCGTCATCATCAAAATCTTCGTCGTCAAATTCTTCTTCCTCATCCTCTTCGTAGAAAGACATCTGGAATCACCTCATTTCTTCTTCTTTTTCGCAGTAGCTTTTTTCTTTGCTTTTGGCATTTTAACACCTCCTAAAGGAATGGGTTTTTCTGTGCAAAGATGTTATTAATACTTCCGTTAGGGTTTTTTTCAGCTGAAAAATTGATTAAATTCTAAGTAATCTCCGCATTATTAATCTTAAACCCTGGTTTTAGACTGGATTATTGGCAAAGTTATCAATCGGTTTAATAAGGCATGATATAAAAAGGAAAATGTTTTATTTGGCGAAAGAGACGAGTTTTGCAAAAATAAACAAATAAAACTTGGAAAAAGAAGGAAATTTTCAAAGAAACACAAACACGATTTCACGTCTTAAACTAATGAGGAACTACTCTATTAATATGATGCATTGAAGATTTTTTCTATGGGCGACAAAGCTATCCTTGACCAGTTCTCTACATTGGCTTTTTCCAATATTTCCTTTAATTCATCTAAGCTGAACATTCCTGAAGAAACTATCTCTTTATTTGTGTTTATCTGGGATTGATGGACCTTAACCAAACAAAGCAGTCCAAAGTGCACTTTTCCGACTGAATCGGAATCATCATTTATAAACCCAAGAATAGTGATGTCATCAGAGCTCACGGTAAGATTAACCTCTTCCTCCAACTCTCTAATAAGACTGGCTATGAGAGGGTCTCCACCTTCTTTTATATCATGTTTCTCTATATGGCCCCCTACTCCCCAAGACCACTTTCCATATAATCGGGTTTCAGTGTAGTGCTGTTTCTTTGAAGCCCGTTGATAAGTAAATATCTTGTTCTCGGAATTGCAAAGAACGCAATAAGCGATTGGTTGCTTTAATTGCAGCTCGTGCTCCGCCTTCTCTCTTTCTACAAATCGAAAGTTTTTCTTTATTTGGTTGAGTATTAAATCAATATTCTTATCAGAGAAGCCCTGGAATTCTCCTTTAGAGAAGAGTATTGTCCTTGGAATCACCATTATTTCTGCCATACTAGATTCCCAAAAACAGATATATAAAAAGATGACGGTTTAGCTTGTTTATGAGTAAAGCCCTCTAGTGCTATTCCATTTGACTCTTAACAACTCTTTAAACGTTCTAAAGTAATCAATCCAACGAACCTTGCTTCCCTTTTCGTGCTTCCATTCTACTGGCACTTCTTTAATCTTATAGCCTCTTTTGCGGGCTATAAAGATTATCTCAAAATCAACTCCAAAACGGTTTATTTGTCTTTTTGAGTATATCTCTTTAGCGACCTCAGTTTTAAAGAGCTTGAAGCCGCATTGGGTATCAGAGATGTTTATGTTCAACATTAACTTGATTAAATGAATAGATAAGCTGCTCATCAACTTACGAAACAGATTGTTCTCTACCTTGCTTTTATCAAGCCATCTTGAACCAACAATGATATCATACTGTGAAATTAAGGAATAAATGTTTTTTAATTCTAAAAGAGGGGTAGCAATGTCAAAGTCCGAGAAAAGTACATATCTTGTATTTACTTGCTTAAGCCCTTGATGCATAGCATAACCAATGCCTTTATTAGGTTTATAATCTATAATCTTAGATGTGTTTAATAAACCAATCCTCCTCAGATTTTCAACAAGAAGCTCATTTGTATTGTCATCACAGCCATCCAACACAAAAATAAGCTTAGGGATAGAGGCAAAGGTTTTGCAGAAATTCTGGATTCTCTTCAAAGTAGTTTCAACCCTTTTTTCCTCATCATATAGGGGAAACACGATTGTTAATTCTTCAAGAAAAGAGTTATAGGACTTAACTGCTTTCATATAAAGAGCATTTAGCTTCAGATATTAATTTTTTTTGCTATTTATTAGCCCAAAAAGACAAAAAGCTTTAAATAGGTATCGTGGATTTGGGTTTCATAGATGAGAACACCAAACACAGCCCCTAAACAATATAAATATTTTCAAATACTAAAAGAGCATTTGAATGGGGATTTAGATAAGATTTTTGGAGATGAAATAGTTCTTCCCAGACAACTTGAGATTCATCTGCCGGGAAATCATAAGAAAGCTTGTAATCTTAGCTGCAGCTTTTGTGAAGGAAGAATCCTTTCTAAGGATTTATGTGCTTATGAAGATAAAGCGCTTTCTCTGATTAAAGATATCAAGGGACAAATCCCATTTATCATATTTGGAGGACTTTATTCGGAACCGCTCTTAAACCCTTATTTAATGGAGATGGTTAAGAAAACAAAAAGAACTGGAGCCAATTTTGGTCTGCATACAAATGGAGTATTGCTTAAGGAATTAGAGGATAAGCAAGGGTTTATCTCAACGATATGCGAGATTTCTAATTCTGAAAATGATTACATATCCATAAGCATTGATGCTGGCAGCCCTGAAGCCCATAAGAAGGTTAAAGGAACAAAGCAGTCATATTTTGCGGATATAATTGGGGGATTGAGGATATTGGCTCAAAAAAGGAACAATGGTTATCCAGCTTTTCGGTTGAGTTATTTGATATCAGAGGAGAATTCTTCAGAAAAGGATATTAAGAGTATTGTTTCAATTGCTAAAGAATTAGGGACTGATTCCCTGAAGTTCTCAATTCCGTATGACCTCTTTGGGAGAGATTTTGTTAAAGTGAAGGAGTACAAGGAGAAAGTAGAGAAGGAACATCATTCAAGATTCTACAATAAAATAAAACCCTTCCTTTCAAAAGATAAGAGAGAAAGGCCTTATATTTTTTACATGCCTCCAACTCATCAAGACATAGACAAGATGAATTTCAAGCAATGCATATATAGCTATTATCAGATAACAATTGGAACGGATGGTTATGTTTATAGATGCAGCAGTACTGCTTCTTCTAGCTTTAAAGCAAATCGGCTTGGGCAGATCCCTAATAACTTTAAAGACTTGAAAGAACTCATAAAGAAGAATCAAGATAAGGCTTTCAATCCCTTTCAATGCTTTAATATGCGCACGAGATGTGACAGGGTTGGCTTTGACATAAATACTTCCTGGGAAGAAATAAGAAAGAAAAACAAAAAAGTACTTTAGCTCAAGTTCTTTGTATACACTTCTTTGCCATTCAATTTCACTCTAACGAAGGATGGCTTAATGTCTTCTTTACTGAAATCAATATTGCCTGTAAAGCTTTTATAATCTATAACCTGAGCGCACATCGTTCCTCTTTTTGGAGGAGTCGTTGCGATGTCTAACAGGACTTCTGCACTTCCCTCGCTGGTTTCAACAACATTGCTTGTTAAGCTTGCTCCATAGCAGGGGTTTGGAAGCTCTATTGATATTTTGTATGATAAGATATCCTGTGTATAGGTAATGACGTATTTGTCTTCGCCAGTTTGATTTGAGGGCTCGTCATTTGTTTGGCTTTCTGGCGTCGCATTATCTATGGGCGGTGTCTCAATAGGCTTTGAGCAACCTGTTAAGAATCCAATCAGGATAAACATGCCCAAAACAGCAAGAATCATGAATTTTCCTTTCCCCATTGTTTAGCACCTCTAAGGGTATAGGATAAATCCCTGGCATTTATAAAGCTTTTTTTACCTTTGACAATGATTGAAGTCTTATTTTTGAGAGACTTTTATAAAATCCTCTTTGTCTTGCTTTTTCTTGAGATAAAACCGCTTTGCATGCTCTACTAATAAGGCATGATATTCCTGATAAAGCCTGAAATCCTGAGGCAGGTTTTGTTCAAAAAGATGCTTTACCTCATCATATGTAGAATCCTTATCAATGATTTTAAGGCCATACAAAATCCGTTTGGTATAAGCATCCACTACGAAAGAAGGAATTTTATAGGCATAAAGAAGGATTGAATCTGCTGTTTCAGGGCCTATGCCTTTAAGGGCTAAGAGCTCCTCCCTTTTCGGCTTATGGTTTAAAGAGGAAAACCATCTAGCAAAAATCTTTAAGCGCTCTGCTTTCTGGTTATAATAGCCCGAGGGTCTTATTTGATTTTTAAGTTCTTCTTCTTTAATCTCAATAATCCCTTTGCAATTCAATAACTCCTGCTTTTTTAGGTTAATCAATGCTTTTTCAACATTCTTCCATGCAGTGTTTTGGGTTAATATTGCGCCTATGCTGATTTCAAAGCGTTGATCTGTGTCTTTAGGGTAAGAAAAATCACTTGGATGATATTTCGTAGTCAACTTGCCGTTTTTATAAGCAATAAGAGGCCACCAGCCCTGGGGGCCATATTCATTGTAAAGCAGTTTGTAGATTTGAAGTATTTTGTTCATTTGGATAAGAAGAAGGATAAATTAGGTTTTTAAAGCTTATGGTGAGCTTAAATAAGGTCTAAAGGGCTTTTAATGCGTGCCAAATGTTTAACAGATACCTTTGTGTAAATCTGGGTTGTTTTCAGGTCTGTATGACCTAAAAGTTTTTGGATATGCCGGATATCTGTGCCTGCTTCTAAAAGATGAGTAGCAAAAGAATGTCTTAACATGTGGGGATGAACCTTCACTCCAATTCTTTTTCCTGCACGGTTTAGGACATTCTGAACAGACTTCTTTGAGTATCTACCGTGTCTGCCTTCTAATACATAAGGTGTGTTAAACTCTGATTTTGAAAAATATCTTAGAAGATCAGTCTTGATTGAATTTGATAATATCGTTATTCTATCTTTATTGCCTTTTCCCTTTACTATATGAATAAGATTCCTGTCAAAGTCAAGGTCCTTCCTCTTTAGATTTATGAGTTCTTGAAGCCTAAGACCAGAT
>CAZOKS010000020.1:0-16834 GCA_964580745.1 uncultured Methanosarcinales archaeon
ACGCTTTAGGCCCAATAATCGCGACTCCCACTCGCAGCGCCGGTGTTACCGCGGCGGCTGGCACCGGTCTTACCCACTGCTTATTCTACGAGGTTCCTACCCTCATAAAAAGCCAGTGTTTCCACTGGCACTGGGGATTCCCTTATCACACTTTCGTGCATTGTAAAGGTTTCGCGCCTGCTGCACCCCGTAGGGCTAGGACCAGTATCTCAGTGTCCTTCTCGGGGCTACCTCTCTCAAGGCCCCTACGGATCTTCGGCTTGGTGGGCCATTACCCCGCCAACAACCTAATCCGCCGCCGACTCATCTTTAGGCGCCGAAGCTTTCGGGGATACATCATTCCAGAAAGTATCCCTTATCGGATATTAGCCTCAGTTTCCCGAGATTATCTCCAACCTAAAGGCAGATTATCGACGTGTTACTGAGCAGTTCGCCGAGAGCACGAAGCTCTCTAACTTGCATGGCTAAGTCGAACCCCCATAGCAGCAGTCTCCCGCAGGATCAACGGGTATGCGATCATTTGGTCACAAGACTACTTCTACAAGGTTTGTTAGAATTTCTCTTTCGAGACAACCTACATCGTACTTGACAATGGTGTCAAGTATTCATAAGCGTGATTAAAAAAGATATAGGCGGTGATAAAAAAGCTCTGCACGATAATATACGAGCAAGATAGTGTATATCCCGCCCTTTTATAAACTTTTCGCTTTGTTCGAGTGAAGAATTTAAGCGATTATTCCATTGTTTTGGCTTCCACGTTTTTTAGCTCAAAAAACTTGTCAGAAAACTTTATTGATATAGTGGACACTATTATGCTTATCAGGAGAAAACTCAAAATTAAGTCAAGTGAGTTTTGTATTCCTGGCACATCACTTACAGAAAGCACGAAAGCCACAACTGCCACAGCAATGCCTTTAGGCGCATTCAAAGCCATAAAAAGCTTCTCCTTCTTGGTTTCGTTCCTCTTATACAAAGAAATGGTCAATGCTAACCATCTAATAAGTAAGTATAATCCAAACAAACCAAAGACCTTAACCCAAAATATGAGGTGGAGTGGAATCTGTATTAGGAATCCAATTAGAATAAATACGAGAATCTCTAATGAGATTGAAAGAAGAGAAGAGAAATCAGCAATCCTTGTTTTATGCTTTAAGAAGCTGTTACCAAAAATAAGTCCTAAAACAGTTACAGCTAAAACACCATTGCCCTCCAATGCTTCTGCCAGAATATATGTTGCCAATGCTACAGATAGAAGGATTACTGGCGCTATCTTCTTTTTTTGATTCTTTTTCATGACCTTTAGAAGAATAATCCCGAATAACACTCCTGTCCCAATCCCGGCTATTACTTTCATGAGTATTGCTTTTCCGAAAAGAGTAACTAATGCACCTTTTCCAGTGGTGGTATTCAAGAAATCCACCACCAAGAAAGGCAGAAGAACATTTAAAGGAGTATTGACTATGGATTCCACCTCCAATGTTTTTATTATTTTATTGGTATTCTTCTTGAAAGCAGAGAGAACCACATCAGGCGATGTCCCACACATTGCAGCTGTAAAGATAAGTATGATAGGCCAGCTGAGCTCGTTAAAGAACAGTTTCGTTAGTGGTGTTAACAGAACAAGGGTAAAAAAAGTAAAGAACAGTGTTATCTTGAGGGCTGTACTAGATACACTATCTACCTCTTTAAGCCTGAAATGAGATGCGGATTCAAACACGATTATAGCTAATGCTAAAATCCCCATGCCTGTTAAGAAATAAGGGTCAAAGTTCATTAAAGGTTGATTTGGATTAAGAGGATTTGGAACATATTTGAGAATAATTCCAACAGAGATGAGAAGCAGCACATTAGAGATTTTTAATTTATAGGAGAGGTAGGTAACTAAAATTCCTGTAATCAGCAGGACCGTAATATAACCCAAATATGTAATGGGATCCATATATTGAAATAGAGCAGTCCTATTTAAAAAGTTTTCTTCTTCTGCTCAGTAGAATAATGTTCTTTTAAGATTTGTTCTAACTCTTCGCGGTTTTCATTGGAAAGCAAACAATTTTTCTTGTTTTCTATGTAACTCAGACATACGCTGGCGAATCCTGCCCCCAATAGATATTTTATGGGATCCCAAGGCATGTCCACAGGGTTTTGAGAACCGGTTACCTTCCCCGCCAAATTGTATATCTCGTCAATATAACCAAATACTGTAGCAAACATATATCCTGGAAATATTCTGTTAACTGCCTTATCCAAACCCAGTTTCTTACCCAGCGTTGTATCTTCCAATAACTTTCCTAGCTCATTGGAAGCCACTACAACCACAGCGCCAGAAGTGCCCTCTGGAGCTCCTCCGATTACCCAATCTCGCATAAACTCAGATGTAAAACTTAAACCCAGCTTATACTTCATATTTGCATAGTACAATCCAAAACTGGATATAAAAGAGGAAGAAGTAACAAAGTCAAACTAATCCTTAAGCTTGGCCATAAAATTTTTGGAGTTCCTCAATTTTTTATCTTTCATGATTTATTGAGGATACCAATCCTTTTTAAAAATTATTATGGGCTTTCTTTGCAATTATTTTAAATATTTCAATATTTCTCATATTCCTCATATATTAAAATAAAATTGTGGAGCGTCCATTCTTTCCTTCCTAACCCAATCTTTAAAGCAATTTCTGGCAAAGTAGAAGATTGGGAAAAGATATAACTTATTAACAATCGTTAATTTTAAATATCTCCTTGTAATTCTTTATTTTATGCCGCAGATGTTAAGACCAGAATTGGAGTATTGGTATGTCGTGCCATTCTTAAGGAAGACGATTGTGCAGTTCCTTAAATTAAGGGGCTTGTCTCAAAAGGATATTGCTTTTCTTTTAGGGATTACACCTCCTGCAATCAGTCAGTATCTCAATAATAAAAGGGCTGTAATGCTTGAGAAACAATGTCCTGCTTTATTAAAGGAGATAAAGGCAATTATCGATAGGAGAATCTCCCAAAAGGAAAATAAAAACTTGAACCTCTTTAAGGTACAGGCTGAGGTTCTTCGAGAATTGGAAGAGAAGGAGATTATCTGCAAAATTCATAAGGCGATAGATGGCTTTGAGGAATGCTCTGCCGCTAGAAAATAAGGGGGATGATAATGGAACAGAAGATATATCTGGATAATGCTGCTACAACAAAGGTAGATGATGAAGTTGTTAAGGCGATGATTCCTTTCTTCAATGAAGAATATGGGAATCCTTCTTCACTTCACGAGATGGGAATCAAAGCTCAGAGGGCAGTAGAGACAGCCAGGCAGACGATTGCCCGTTCTATTGGTGCTTCTCAAGAGGAGATTATCTTTACTTCTGGAGCAACTGAGTCGGATAATCTGGCTGTGAAGGGCTATGCCAAAAGGCATAGAACTGATAAGAAGAATAAGATTATTACCACTAAGATAGAGCATGATGCTGTTCTTAAGACGTGCAATCAGCTCGCTCAAGAAGGCTTTGAAATTGTTTATCTTAATGTTGATGAGGAGGGCTTTATTGATTTTGAACAGCTTGAGAAAGAGTTAGATGAGAATACCTTGCTTGTTTCAATTATTCATGGCAATAACGAGATTGGTGTTATTCAAGATATTAGAAAAATAGGCAAGCTATGCAAAGAGCACAATGTAGCATTCCATACTGATGCAACTCAGAGTTATTGCAAAATCCCTTTGGATGTTAATGATATTCATGTTGATATGCTCACAATGAATGCGCACAAGCTCCATGGTCCAAAAGGGATTGGAGCTCTTTACATAAAATCAGGCATAAAGATAAATCCATTATATGGAGGAGGAGCTCATGAATCCAGATTAAGGCCTGGAACCCATAATGTGCCAGGGATTGTGGGCTTTGCCAAGGCGGTTGAGATTCAACAAAAAGATATGGAAGAAAAGGCAATCAAGGTAAAGAAGCTGAGGGACTATCTGATTAAGCGATTATGCAATGAGGTGGATGAATGCTATTTGAATGGTTCTCAAGACCTCTCTTTAGATAAGAGGCTGCCTAACAATGCAAATTTCAGATTTAGTTATATTGAAGGAGAATCACTCTTGTTCCGATTGAGCGATTTCGGGATTATGGCTTCGACAGGCAGTGCTTGTTCATCTGCAAGTTTAAAGCCAAGCCATGTTCTGCTTGCTCTTGGTTTGCCTCATGAAAAGGCCCATGGCTCTTTAAGACTAACTCTTTCAAAATATACAACAAAGGAGGAGATTGATTATACCGTTGAGAAAATAAAGAAAGTAGTGGAAGAATTAAGGGAGATCAGCCCTCTTACTAAGAGGTGATTATAAAATGGCATTAGATTATACAGAAAAGGTTCTTGATTTGTTCAGAAATCCAAAGAATGTAGGAGAGATTGAGAATCCATCAGTAGAGGTTAAGGAAGGCAGCCCGACTTGCGGGGATGTAATACAGATGCAGCTGAAGATAAATGATAAGCATCAAATTGAAGATGTGAAATTCAAATCCTTTGGATGCGCCTCAAATATCGCTACTGCGTCTATGGCAACAGAAATGATTAAGGGCAAGCATATTGATGAGGCGGAAAAAATTACCTGGAAGGATATTGCCAACGAACTGGGAGGGCTTCCAAGTGTAAAGGTTCATTGTTCTGTTTTGGCGGTAGATGCAATAAAACAGGCAATAGACAAGTATAAGATTCAGAAAGGTTTAAGAAAGATAACCAAAGACAAGATAGACAAAGATTTTATAATAGATAAGTTGAGACATGTGATTGATCCTTCCGTAGGCACCGATATCATTAGATTGAAAGAGGTGCTTTATGTGGGGGTTGAGAAGAAAGCTGATAAGGCGGATGTGCTTATAGAGCTTGCACATCCTGAGGAAAGGGAGTTTGAGTCAAATATTGAACATGAGATTAAAGAGAAGCTGGAGTTTATACCTGGGATAGGCAATATCAAGGTTGAGTTTAAGGACCATACTCCAAACCCTAAATCCCCGGAAGGCATTTGAAAAGGTGATTTTTTTTGGAAAACTCAGAAAACAAGAATACTAAAAAGCAGGTATTGGATGTTCTTTCAGAGGTTTATGACCCAGAGATTCCAGTCAATATTGTGGATTTAGGGCTTATATACGAGGTAAATCTAAAGGGAAAAGAAATCAAGGTGCTTATGACGGTAACCTCTCCACATTGTCCTATGGGGCAATTTATTGTTTCAATGGCTGAGGATAAACTTAAGGAGAAATTCCCTGACGCTGAAGTAAAAGTTGAGCTTACCTTCTCTCCACCCTGGACACCAGACAGGATAAAGAACTCCGCTAAAGAGAAACTTAATCTTTAAAATGCAATTCGAAGAATATCAAGAAAAGGCAGCTTCTACAGACTTGAAGACCTCTATTGCCGGCAATAGAATAGTTTATTATGTGCTTGGCTTAGTTGACGAAGCTGGAGAGGTCGCAGGTAAAATCAAGAAGCTTTATAGGGATAAGGAAGGCAAATTAGATGATGAGTACAAGAAGCTTATTGCTAAAGAGCTCGGTGATGTCTTATGGTATCTTTCCGCTTTATCTCGCAAGCTAGGATTCTCCCTTTCTCAAATAGCAGAGATGAACCTTAACAAGTTAAACTCGAGGAAAGAAAGGGGAATGCTCAAAGGAAATGGGGATAATAGATAGTAATCATTAAGATACATTATCAAATATATCTTGCAATTTATATTCTTGATTTTTGATTGTTTTATTTAATTAATTCCGCTTATGATTGCCAAAAACAAAGGTTTCTATGACGAATTTTTATATACAACACTTCCTACTCCTTTTCTATGGCACTCAAGACAATTCCTGAAAGGACAAAGATTGAAGAGATTCTGCCTAAGCAGGTTGCTGATAAGATTCATTCATTAAAGAGCAAGTTCAATATCTTAGTTGAGCATTCTCAAAGGCGGGAGGTTGCTTTAGGCAACGATTCTTACTCTTTCAAAAGAATTATTTTGTGTCCTAAAGATGAGGATCCTTTAGAATTCATAGAAAAAGCATCTGCCCGCCAGAGCTTTAAAGGTGCTCTAAAAGGTTTTAGTTTGATTGAGCGGGACTTTCATCCAGTGAAGTCAAGTCTTGTTATCTTCGATGGAAACCCTCAAGAATACAGGGTAATAACAGGCAAAGAAATGACTGATTTAATCGAGAAGGCACTTTTAGCCCTTCACTGAATTCTATCTAATTCTATTTATTTGTCTCAATCATACTATTCTTTATATTTTCTGATAACTCTGGGAAGCAAATCTCATGCCTAAAGGCGTTGATGCATTATAATACGGTTGCTAATATCTCAAGGCATCTATATGTTCTAAAAATGTATTCTTAATCTATCTTGTATTCTAGCTTTTCATTAATAACCTTTTAATTTTTGTTCAATACCTTCCTCATCAGGAATATTATCCAGAATATCCCCTTCCATGTATTTCGCATGCTTTGGTAAGATATACTCTTGAATATTTCCCTTGATTGAATCATATTCTGTAAATAATTTAATAATTCTTTTGCCAAGATCAATCGCCTGTCTTATGTCAGTAAAATAGATATGGTCAGAACCACTAATTAATGACTCCAAATTACAAAGAAAATATATCTCATTAAGAATCTCTGCTTTTCTTTTGGCTTCTTCTTCAGTAAGCTTCATTACTTTAATCTTCTTCTTTTTCTCTCCAAGATATTTGATTTTCTGGACATCCCAAACATAATATTTATCAGCCATTTTTACCTAAGAAGCGTAGGTTTTAATCTTTTTTAAAGATTTATATGAGAAAATGTAGAGTTTTGAAATAAATGGACAGGCCGGGATTCGAACCCGGGGCCTTCCCACAGCCAATGGGATGCGATACCAGGCTTCGCCACCTGCCCATGCTGAAAAAGAATTCTCTGATTTTTTAAAAAGCTTTCTTTTTATCATCATCTTAGCTTACTATTTGGCTTACTCTTTAACTTGCTGAGCTCTCTTAGAAGAACCTCTTCTTTAGTATTGTAGAGGTATGAAAAAGGAGATGAATGTTGCTCCCTGAGTTTTTGATAAATCTTCCTGCCCAAGTTCATTGGTTTATTGCATTGAGGCAGTGGTCTTAAATTTCTCTCGTTGAATTCGTCTTGTGCTTTATTAATTATAGCAGCATAACCATCCTCATCTCCTATTGTCTCTTTAATGAATTGCAATGCTTCCTCGTTAAAGGATATTGCAATCGCCTCATCAATGCCTTTGCTCGAATGGAGCTCATAAGAGAAATCCTTATCGTATTGTTTTATTGATTCTTTGAAATAGGGGAAAATCATTCTCGCTGAATGTCCTAGCTCATGAAGTAATGTGTTGAGGTTAGTGGGCTTTCCAGAGTCAAATATGGTTATTCTGCCTTTGTAAAAGTATCCAAGTCTCTTTTTTGCTCCTTTGTTCCAAAGCCTTGCAATGCCTTGCTTTATCTTGATACTTGGATGAGAGTCTTCTTTGGTTCTCTGTTGATAATAAGCCAATGCTAATCTTTCAAGCTGTTTCCATTCAGCATCGTTCTTTTGCATATAAGAACAAGTGATAAGATTATTTAAAACAATTTGGCTGTTTTTTCTTGCTTTTACTTCTTTCTAATAGCATCCACAGCAGACATCTTTGCTGCAATCCTGGCGGGCCATACGCCAAACAAAGCTCCCAATCCCAAGGAAAAAACAAGCATTCCTATTATTACAATAGGAGAAAAATGCACCTGCAAAAAATCTACAGATGCTAATGTAACAGCGAGATATTCAATAAGCTTGCCCATTGCAATCCCCAATCCAACACCTATCAAGCCTCCAATTAATCCAAGCATGCCAGATTCAAACAGGAATATAAGGGTTATATCACTATTTCTCGCCCCTGTTGCTTTCATTATACCTATCTCAGATTTTCTTTCCAATACCGCGGTATACATAGTGTTAATTATTCCTATCCCTCCTACTAAAAGGGATATAGCAGCAATCCCAATGATAACTGCCTGAATTAATGAAAAGGTTCTGTTGAAAGTTCTTAGCAAATCTGCTGATGTCTGAACAGAATAATCCTCTTGACCTTTTTCTATTCCTCTTCTTTTTCGTAGTTTCCTCTCAATCTCATCCGCCACCTTTTCAGGGTCTTCTGATTCCCCTACTTGAGCAATAATAGTAATCGCGCCTTCCCCCCCTAAAATGTTCTCCGCGCTGTCTAAAGTAACAATAATACTGGAATCATCAGAAGGATTTCCTATGCACTCAAGGAAACCAATAACCTCAAATTCCTTTCCTGAAATCATTATCTTGTCTCTTACATTAAGCTTGTCTGAAAAAATCTCATCATCCTTTGCATATAAACAACCAACAACAGCCTTCCTTTTATCCCCTTCTTTTAAATCCTTTCCTTCTTTAATGTTGAAGTTTTGCATGCTCTCTATAATCTCTTTACCATCTTCATTCTGAGGAATCCCTGAAACAAACTGAATCTTGCTTTCAGAATCCACAGAAACCCTTTCATGTAGTGTAAGCATCTTGACAGCAGCCTCCACCCCACTTACCTTGCTTATAATATCCACATCCTCATCATCTAAGGAGGAGGTGCTGGTCATCATAGACATGATATTCCCACTACCTGGCATAATCATTATCTTGTCCATACCCATTTCCTTGAATTCTTCTTCAATACTTGCTTTTACTCCATCCCCTACTGAGAAGAGAGCAACCACTGCCATTGTGCCTATGAGAATACCTATCAAAGTAAGAAAAGTTCTGAGCTTCCTGCGCTTTATATTTCTCAATGCGATTTTCAGATGTTCTATTACCATTTTTTGTTCTCTGTTTGTTCTCTTTTCTTTTTATTCTTCCCTAAGTATCTTAACAGCATTCTGTTTTGAAGCATGGTATGCAGGCCATGTTCCTGCGATAATACCCATTAAAAACGAAAGTCCTAATGAAAGCAGTATAAGGTCTGGGGAAAAAGATGGAGAAAAATTCTCTAAGGCCATTTGAGATATTGCATTAGAGGCAACCATGCTTACCAAGATGCCCAAGGCTGTTCCTATTATTCCACCAACTAATCCAATTATCCCAGATTCAAGGAGGAAAAGCCAGGATATATGAGAGTTTCTTGCTCCCAGAGCTTTCATAATCCCAATCTCCTTTTTCCTTTCAATAACAGAGATATACATTGTGTTCATTATACCAACGATTCCCACGATGAGCGATATGCTTGCAATCCCAATAAGGAACCATTGTATTGTAGACATAACACTTGAAAAACTCTTAGCAATATCCTTAGCACTTTCCACGCTGAAGTCCTCAGCCCCTTTATCAACATCCCTAGCCTCCCTCAGCTCTCTTTTGACCTCCTCTCCAACCTCTTCTAAATCTTCTCCGTCTCGCACTTCCACAAAGATTCTCGAATAACTTTCCTTAACATCAAACAACTCTTTCATATCCTTTAAGGAAGTAATCCCCATATTATCAATAATAAAAGAACCTGTTTTCTTTAGAATGCCTACAATCTCGAAGCTTCTTTCTCTGATTGTAATCTTATCTCCTACCCCTAAATCATCATTAAAAGTATCATGGGCAATTTTCCAACCCACAACCATGCCTTTGGTTTCTCCAACCTCAATAAATCTGCCTTCTTCAAAGTCAATAGGTGTAGATTCAAGGAATGCATCTAAGGTTTCCTTATTTGTTTCTAGTCCCATTAGGTTTATGGATTCTGTGTTGGAATGGAAAGTAGCAAATCCTCTCTTAACTAAACTGCCATAGGCATATTTTACTTCATCTACTTTCTTAACAGCTTGAACATCCTTGTCGGTTAGGGTGGCTGAAGTAATCCCCGATAATACCACAATCTTTTTGGCGCCTAATTGTTCGAATTGACTTGAAACGAAATCATTCATTCCCTGACCCAACGATATAAGTGCGACTACTGCGATAATTCCTATCACTATTCCAAGAATTGTTAGCCAAGACCTGCTTCGTCTTCTCCGAAGATTGGTCAGGGCCATTGAAAAAAAATCAAGAACCATTTTAGGCCTTTATCAAATTTAAGCTTCTTCCTGAAGTGCTTTCTTCCTTTTGAAGTAGATTATTGCTGCCACTATTAACACTACGATTACAATTGCAATCCATAGACCTCTGCTTGAAGAGGAGGGGAGCTCATCTTCTCTTAAGATTCGCATCTCAAATGTCTTTTCAATACTCTTCTCCTTGTTCATGAAATCCAGGTAGGTTAACTTCAGAGGAATCTGGATATAGCCTTCATTTGTCAAAGGTTTTATCTTGAAGTCTGCTGTTTCATAGTCATCAGAATCAGTATTGCCAAGATAATCCTTGCTTGGGCTGATAATCTCAAACTGTTTTGTTGCTGTAATCTCAACAGTAGCAAACTTAATCTCATTGAATCCTCTATTTATTATCTTGAAGCTAACCTCATTGGTTCTTCCCGGCACTAATGTTTTCTCTGAATCAAGCAATACCTCTACATTCGATATATCGCTTAATGTTATACCTAACAAGTCTGAAGTTGTTGTAGGATTTCCCAAGTCATCATAGTATTGAATGCTTACTGGTATCTTGTATGTGCTTATCTCAGCATTAGGGTCAACTTGCAAGGAAAAGGAAACCTCCTCCTTTTTATTTGGTTCAATGAAGCTTATCCTTTTGGTTGCAGTGTCTTTATATGGCACAAGAGGCAGCTCTAACACGCCTGTTTCAGTTTGTGAGTATAACTGCAATCCCACCGAAATATCTTTGATTATCGCATTCCCTATATTTTTTAAGAAGAGTTTTACCTCAACCTTGTCTCCCGGAACAATCGTATCTGGTTTAATCTCAACATTCTCCAGCGAAATAAGGTTTTGATGGCTCTGGATAGATATATTGTATTCTCTTTCCACCCAAACATCATTTCCCTTGGAATACATTACCTTAAGTTTCCTGATGCCTTCGGCTACCTCCTTAGACACATCAATATTAAATCGGGCTAATGCTTCTGAACCCGCCGGAATTGAGAAGACCTGTTCTCTCTCTTCCCCTCTTTCAAGGTAGAAAGGATAAGAATCCTCTATCTTGACTGTTGCTTCATCTATTTTAATGTCGCCATCGTTTTCTAAAAGAATCCAGACCTCAAAACTACTTCCTGGCTCTACCGGTGCTGGCTCATACTTAAGCATCTGCATCTTAAGGTTTCCATCACTATATCCTGCTCCTGCCAAGAAGAGCGAAATCATTACGCTTAAACACATTACTAACATAATCCTTTTTGTTGTTTTATTCTCATTTTTCATTTATACCACCATTTTAATTTTTAAAATCGCCCTTATATCATTCTCTTATATAATTCCCTTATCTCATTTATTGATTATATTTTATTGGCTCTATTCTTTTTCTATTCCTTTTTCTATTCCTCCTCAAATCAACTCCTCAAATGTATTACTCTCTGAATATCTCATCTTCATTGCAAAGCTTACCATCCTTTAAATAAACGATTCTTTTAGCGTGTTTCGCACTTATCAGGTCATGCGTTACCATAACAATAGTTATACCATCTTCATTCAGTTTGTTCAATAAATTCATAACATGTCTTCCAGTCTTGCTATCTAAATTTCCTGTCGGCTCATCAGCCAAAATCAAATCGGGTTTGTTGGCCAATGCTCTTGCAATAGCAACCCTTTGCTGTTGTCCTCCAGAAAGCTCTGTTGGCTTGTGGTTCATTCGCCCTTCGAGTTCCACCTTTCTCAAAAGTTCCCGTCCTCTTCTTATCCTTTCGGCTGAGCTATAGCCCTGAAAGACCATAGGCAGGGTAACGTTCTCCAAAGCGGTTAATGTTGGTATAAGGTTGAATTGCTGAAATATAAAGCCTATTCTTTTACCTCTTATTGTTGCAAGATTAGATTCCGATAGGGAGGAAACCTTCTTGTTGTGAAGATATATCTCTCCCTTTGTTGGGACATCCAGGCAACCTATCATATTAAGCAAAGTTGATTTCCCTGAACCCGACGGTCCCTCTATTCCCACAAACTCTCCCTTATTTATAGTTAAAGACACTCCCCTAATAGCATGTACCTTTACCTTGCCCATATCATAAATTTTATGAACATCTTCAAGCCTAATTACTTCCTTATTTGAACTCATTTTATTTGAAATCATTTTAGCTGAACTCATTTTCAATAATCTTCCTTGCTTTTTTTATTACCTTCTCAGCTTTATTTGAGTAATCCAGGAAACTCTTTACTTTCTCCATCCTTTTAAGGTCTTCCTTGCTCAATTTTTTGTTTTTATATTTCTCCTTTATTCGCTCCATGCCTTCCTTCCCGAGTGTAATCTTTTTATCCATTAATTGAATTTGTTCTTTTAAAAGTTCTCCATCCAGGACCTCGGTAAAAAAATATATCTTCTTGCTTCCTGGCTTCTTCATTCTTTTTATTACCCCAAACCTCTCCATTATATTGGCTTTGTTAAATATAGATGCAATGCTATAACCCGTTTTTTGGCTTATCTCATCCATAGAGATAGGTTTTTGTGAGATTATTATATAACCCAAAATCTTTGAAGAAAGGGAATCCAAGTTAGATATCTCTCCTATTTCTTCAATCACTTCGACAAAGTCTTTTTCAAGTTGGCTCGTATTTCCTTTTTTCTCGCTCTCCATTGTTTTATTCATTCTATTATTCATTATTTTTTTATTTTTATATCCGTTTTTCTTATCTTTATACCTTCATTTGTTTTTATATCTTAGTTTATTTTCATATCTTCACAATTTTTCATATTTTTATTATTTTTTATATTTTTACTATTTATTATATATAACAATCTCACCTAGTATTTAAATTTATTGTTTCACAAGTTTTAAATAATCATGTATTCTTTTTGCTTTAGGGATAAAACTTAAGGGGTTATAACATGTCTGAAAAAAATACAAATATTGTGCATGAGAAAGTAGTTGAGCCAACAGAGGAGAAGCCGGCAATTCCTCCAATATATCAAACAAGCACCTTTGAATTCCCTAGAGCAGAACTGCTTGGAGATACAATATCTGGAGGGCCGGATAACGAGGTTTTTATCTATACAAGGGGCAGCAATCCCACTCAACGAACCTTGGAGAAGTCACTTGCCTTGATAGCTGGTTCGGAGGAGGCCCTTACCACTTCATCTGGAATGGCCGCGATTACCTTAGTTGCTCTGACTTTCTTGAGAAAGGGAGATCATGCAATAGTGAGCGAGGTAACTTATGGGGATACCCATCATCTTTTCTCCGATATCTTAAAGAATTTTGGGGTTGAAGTGGATTTTATAGATTTCAGTTCTTCAAAAAATGTAGAAGAGGCAATAAAGCCCAATACCCGCATTATCTTCTTTGAAACCCCCTCTAACCCCCTGCTGAGATTAGTCGATATTAAGGCAATTTCCCATATCGCCCAAACCCACAAAATCAAAACAATCGTCGATAACACAATAATGACTCCTCTGCTTCAAGATGCCCTGGGTTTGGGCGCAGATATAGAGGTTCATAGCTTAACCAAATACATCAATGGGCATAGTGATGTTGTGGGCGGTGCTATTCTATGCTCAAAAAAGGATTTCCTTGAGTTGAGAAAGACTCTGTTCACCACTGGCGCAATTCTTGATCCTCATGCGGCTTGGCTTGTCCAAAGAGGCCTGAAAACTCTCGCTCTCAGGCTTGATAAGCATCAGCAGAATACAAGGAAAGTAGTAGAGTTCTTGAATGAGCATCCCTTAATCCAAAGAGTCAATCATCCATTACTAAGGAATCATCCTGACCATGATTTGGCCTCAACTCAAATGAAAGGCTTTCCTTCTGTATTAAGTTTTGAGATTAAAGGCGGCCTAAAGGATGCTCGGGCTTTCATCAATAAACTAAAACTCTTTAAGAAAGCGGTAAGCTTAGGCGGAGTAGAAAGTTTAGCAGAGCACCCAGCCAGTATGACTCATGCCATAATCCCCAAGGAAGAAAGGGAAAAGGCAGGAATTAAAGATAATCTCATCAGGCTTTCAATAGGAATAGAAGATGCAGTTGATTTGGTTAAGGATATAGAACAGGCACTCAATCCATAGCTTATTCCCCTTCAAAGCTTATCATGCTATATACCTTTATTCCCTTTTCTTCCAACTTCTCTCTTCCTTTTAGAGCTGGAAGCTCAATAACAAAAGCGCACTCCTCAACCTTGCCCTTTAGCTTTTCAATTAGTTCAACGCTTGCCAGCATAGTTCCGCCTGTCGCAATCAAGTCATCAATAAGCAGGACCTTTTCTCCTTCAGAGATGCTATCCGCATGTATCTCTATAATGTCCTTACCATACTCTAATTTATATTCCGCAGAGATTGTTTTATAGGGCAATTTTCCCTTCTTTCTGATAGGTACAAATCCGACTCCAAGCCGATAGGCTAATGCACCCCCTAAAATGAACCCACGAGATTCAATACCGGCAATCTTGTCAATCCGCTTATTAGAGTATCTTTCAGTAAGATGTTCAATCGTTTTCCTGAATCCTTCTTTATTTGCAAGCAAGGTAGTTATATCTCTAAACATTATTCCTTTCTTGGGAAAGTCAGGTATTGTTCGTATCAGAGATTTTATTTCTTCCATTTTGACCTTACATTAATGCATCCTGAAAAGCAGTATGACATTTAGTTTCGCATTCTTTGTCTTCAATGACTGGAATAACCTCTTTTATCAGTTGAAGCACCCTTTCCTTATTCTTCTTCATAGTATCCATTACCTTCTGAACGCTGACCTCATCATCCTGTTTCCAGCAGTCATAATCAGTTACCATTGCAATTGATGCATAATGGATACCTGCTTCTCTTGCTAATACGCATTCAGGCACAGTTGTCATATTGACTACATCAAAGCCCAGTTTCCTCCAAACCTTGCTTTCAGCCGATGTAGAAAATCGTGGTCCTTCTATTGTAACTACTGTTCCATTCTCATGGATGCGAAATCCTAATTCCTTTCCTTTCTCTATCAAAATCCCTCTCAAATAATCACAGAAAGGATGCGCCATGGGCAGATGACAGATTTTATCCTTTGTGTAAAAGGTGGTTTCTCTCTTATGTGTCCTATCAAAAAATTGGTCAAGTATAACAAAATCTCCTGGCTTAATTTCATCCTTAAGCGAGCCGCAGGCGGTTGTCGCAATAATATGCGTTACCTCCAATTCTTTCATTGCTTGGATATTAGCCCGATAGTTTACCGAAGAAGGCATTATTGTATGTCTGGGTCCATGCCTCGCTAATACTGCAACATCTACTCCATTTATCTTGCCGACGGTTATATCGTCAGATGGTTTTCCGAATTCTGTTTCGATATTCTTTTTCTTATAATGGTCAATTATGTCAGGGTTATCTACTCCGCTCCCGCCAATTATGCCAATCTTTACCATTTTATCCCCCTTTGCTATTTCAACATCCAATTCTTTTTGCTCAACTATATTAAAATTTTGGTTTTCCCTGATGTTTAGTTGTGTTAAGTCTTTTTATTTATTCAACAATTATCCTGATTTAACTGTAAAATACGAATTTTAATACCTAAACTTTTAAAAAGAAACTTTTTTTCTTTTTTGAATATGCTGCAGGACAAAGATTTAGATGAGTTAGTTGGCAAGGAGAATTATTATCCGAATGAGTATGAAAGACCAAGCAAGATAAAAAGATGTCTCTCTCGCTTGGGCAAGGCAGTAGGTTATTCCCTGCTGGGTTTAGCCGCGCTAGGAGGGATTGGTTTGTTGTCAGTATATGCAGGCGGTAGAATCTATAAAAACATCCGGAAAGATTATATTCAAAACATTCCTCTGATAAAACAGGTTTATGTTATTAGTGCTAATCATTCCCATACAGAGTATTCTGGAAAACCACACACGCCAGGGGTTAAGGATTCAGAGACTACACTCGAAGACATAATAAAAGGGGCCTTTAAGAATGGTTATGAAATTTGGACCATAACTGATCATGATTCTTATGAAGCGTTTAATCAGCTTTATGCTTATGCCACAGGAGAGGACGATATTCCTGAAAACCTTGAGGATGTTTCATTCACGCCAATCAATGGCTATACTGTAAAGGCATCATGGGAAAAGGATGCCGATAATGATGGAAAACCTGATGAATGTTACTTTCCAAGAGGAGAGGAGGTAAGCATGTTAGATGAACAGGGTAATGATGTCCATTTAGTTGTTATTGGGGATTATATTCCAAAATCATGGGAAAGTGTTGATGATACAATCCAAAGTTGTGAAAACAAGAATGTTGTGTTAATCGTGCCTCATCCTGCAGCAGGTAAGATGGGTGCTGGTTTAGGAACAGATAAAGCAATTGATTATCTTTCCGAAGGCAAGGTAGATGCTTTGGAAATAAATACATCTTTCCCTTGGCCATTTTCACTTTGGTTTAATGGTACTGTTAAGAGAAAAGCCAAGGAATATGAGCAAGAGACTGGCAAAAAAGTTCCTTTAGTAGCAAACCCTGATGGGCATATTGAGGGAAGTTATTTCTGGACGGGTGTTACTTTTTTTGAAAAAGACTATAAGAAGTATGGCGAGAAGGGTTTTCCTGAAGATGACATCGTAGGTTATATGAAAGAATGCTTGGAGAAGGGAAAGGTTTCTTATGTGGATTTCTACCCTCATTCCTGGGATTCCTTTTGGTGGTTGGTGCGTGAATTCTCAGGTATTGGTTCTAAGAAAGCTTCTGAGTGAGTTTTTCAGCGTACCGTTCAATTAATGGATGTTCATTTTAGGCTGTTCAGTGGGGCTGTTTTTTGAAACGAACCCTCAAGCGAACCCTCTAAATTTCAACTTTGAG
>CAZOKS010000021.1:0-16175 GCA_964580745.1 uncultured Methanosarcinales archaeon
TCTATAAAAAACATGGAGTAGAAGCCAATTATAATCAGGAAAACAGATGCCAAAACAAGAATTTTAAATAATAGGTCTGGTATTTTCTTATCCTGTTGGGGTTTCTGAAGCTCAATGTATTTATCAACTTGGGTAAAATCAGGGTCATCATCTGGCTTCATCTTGGCTCCAATAAGGGAAAAGAATAAAAGAGATATAAAACTTTGCACAAATCATAGAAAAAATGGCAGAAAAGAAAGAAGATGAGATAAAAGGAGATTTTAGAGGTGCTGAGGCTATTCTTAGATTCGAGTCTGAGAGGGTATTGAAAGAGAGGGTAAGAAAGGGTTATCGAAATGAGTCAATAGATGTAAAACTCAGGAAGGAAAGAACCAGAATTGAATTCAGAATATTGAAAAAACTCTATGAAAAAGGCATTCCTTGCCCAAAACCCTTGGAGATTGATGAGAAGAAGGCGCTCTTAATTATGGAGAGAATTAAGGGAAAGAGGGTTAGGGATGTGCTTAATCAAGGGAATGTTAAGGAAATAGCACGAAGGATGGCTGATATTATTGCAGACATGCATAATCAAGGGATTGTCCATCAGGATTTAACGACTTCTAATTTTCTGATAAACGATAGCAAAAGGGTCTTTATAATTGATTTTGGGCTCTCTTTCTTTTCAGAGAAAGTGGAGGATAAAGCAGTAGATATCCATCTTCTGGAGAGAGCGATTGAATCTAAGCATCCAGAGGTCAATAAGGCCTTTATGGAAGCTTTTTGGGAAGAATACTCCGAGAGATGCAAAAATACAGAAGAGATTGCAAAAAGACTCAAGAAAGTAGAAAAACGAGGAAGATACAAGAACAAGAATAGAGAAAAGAAATAAACTAAAAGAAAGAGGTTTAGCCAGTCAAGAAGGGTATTGTGATAACTCCTTTCACTGCTAATACAGCTACTATAAACATCAATATAATCCCTATTATAAACCCTTTAAACCATGTTACTGGATGAGGTCCAGTACTATCGCCAAACAAACCCATTATTTTTCACCTCAATCGCTTTGTTTTGTGAATAAAGCTTAATGTTGATGATACATTTATTAGGAATATTTAAAACTTACTAAAAAGAATTAAAAGGAGAATGGCTTATTGAGAACGGAAAGCATAAGCTTTATAAAGAAAACCCATTTCCCGCTAATAAGTGATTTTATATGGTTAAAAGAATTGGTTCATCAATCAGGAAAAGCAGGTCTCTTTTCAGGAAAAATTACAGGACAAAAGGAAAAAGAAGCACTAAGGAGTATTTCAAAGAGCTTAAGGAAGGAGATAAGGTTGTTCTTAAGACAGAACCCTCTTCTCAAGAATCTCGTTTCCATTCCCGTTTTCACGGGAAATGTGGAGAAATTACCGGGAAGAGAGGACGATGCTACAAGGTCAGATTCAAGGATATGAAAAAAGAAAAAACTTTAATAGTGCATCCAATCCATTTGAAGAAATTAGCTAAGTGAAGGGTTAAAAATGAGCAAGCTGAATATCGTATCGGAAGAGCCAATTTGCGAATTCGAGTTAAAGAAAGAGTTGGAAAAAATAAAGAAGAAAGAAGGGGAGCTCAACTTTAGGGCAAATAGAACGTTAGAGCACTTAAATGAAGTTTGTAAGTTGTCGCTAAAGAAAGGGGCAGAACTCAAGAGAACTCTCATTGAATTGAATATTCCTAGAATGAAGGATGAGGTTGTATGCAAGATTGTAGATCTATTGCCACGAGATGAAGAAGAGCTTAAGAGCATACTTCAAACATATAACTTAACGGTTTCTAAGAATAATTTAAAATCTATTCTCAAGGCTGTTTCTGAACATATATAATAGAGAGGATATAGAAGCAGCTGGAAAACAAAAGTTATTTAAATCTTCTATATTTTAAAGTCTCAGGGAGGGGAAATGGAAAAAAATCAAAGAGGCAATAGAAGCCCTAAGGAAAGAGAAGAATTTGCTATCGTATTAGATTTTCTTCCAAATGGCTATCCCTTTTCTCAAGGCAGTTCTTATAAGAAGAAGCCAATTGTGCAGGGCATAGGCACTAGGAATCTTACTTTGCTGGAGCTGGCGCCTAAGATAAGTGTATTTCTCCAACCTCATGAGAAGGTTTATATTGGAGAGATGAAGAGGGATAAGATTCATCACATCATTAAGAGATTAGCGTTTTCCAAGCTGACTCCTACTGCTAAAAGCGAATTAAGCTATGCTATTGACCAGATTATAGATGAGAATGAGCAGAAATATGTTGAATTCTTCAATAAAGCTCGACCTTTAACAACCAGGATGCATTCTTTAGAATTATTGCCTGGAATGGGTAAGAAAAGGATGTGGGAACTCCTTGAGGAAAGAGAAGATAAACCTTTCAAAAGCCTGAAAGAGGTTAATGAAAGGGTAAAGCTGCTCCCTCACGCTAAAGAGATGATAAAGAAAAGGATTATCAAAGAGTTGGAAGGAGAAGAGAAGCATTATTTGTTTGTAAGACCCTAATTCTTGAGGTAAAAATGGGAAAGAAAGGAACTCCAAAAGGCATAGGTGTGAAGAAAAAGGAGAATTTCTCTGAATGGTATTCTGAGCTCGTTAAGAAAGCGGAATTAGCTGATTTAAGATACAATGTTAAGGGGTTTGTTTGTTATAGGCCATGGGCTGCAATTACCATTAAAAAGATGTTTCAGCTTTATGAGGAATGTTTAGAGAAAAAAGGACATCTGCCTATTGTGATGCCCTCTTTAATCCCTGAATCTAACTTTAAGAAGGAGGCAGAGCATGTGGAAGGCTTTTTCCCCGAGGTTTTCTGGGTTACTGGAGCTGGGGAAACCGAAATGTTTGAAGAAAGACTGGCATTGAGGCCTACGAGTGAAACTGCTATCTACCCTATGTATAGCCTTTGGATAAGGAGTTATAATGATTTGCCATTCAAGAGGTATCAGTCCGGACAGGTTTGGAGGTATGAGGGAAAATCAACTCGACCTTTTCTGAGAGCAAGGGAGTTCCATTGGATTGAGGCCCATAATGTATTTGCCTCCAGAAAGGAGGCGCTTAATCAGGTTAAAGAGGATATGGAAACAACTAAAGAGATGCTTACTGATGAGTTTGGGCTAACTTTTATGTTCTTTGAGAGGCCACAGTGGGACAAGTTTTCAGGAGCAGAATCCACCTATGCGGCTGATGCTTTAATGGATTCTGGCAGGGTTATACAGCTTCCTTCCACCCATTTTTTGGGGCAGGAATTTGCCAAGGTTTTTGATGTTAAGTTTAAAGACAAGGATGGCAAGGAAAAATATGGTTATATTACTTGTTATGGTCCTGCCATAAGCAGAATATTTGGGGCGATGATTGCTATTCATGGGGACGACCAAGGCCTTGTTCTGCCTTTCAAGATTTCTCCCTTACAAATGGTGGTTGTGCCTATTGTATATGACACAAAGAAAGAGGAGATTCTGGCTAAGGCGGAAGAGATAGGGAAGATGCTATCTAAAGATTATAGGGTCAAGGTAGATTTAAGGGATGACTTGTCTCCTGGAGAAAAATTCAATATCTGGGAACTGAAAGGGGTTCCTTTCCGAATTGAGGTTGGGCCAAAAGACTTAGAGAAGAATCAAGCTGTTATTGTCAGAAGGTATGATAGAAAGAAGTTTTTTGTAAAGCAGGATAATCTAAGGGAGGAATTAAAAAAGCTCTCTGATTCATATACTGAGGAGTTGAAGAGGCTTCATCAGCAGCGTTTTGAGAATCATATTGAGAAATGTTATTCCATTGATGATATAAACAAAGCGATGGATAAGGGCAAAATTGCTTGTGCAGGGTTTTGCTCAATAGACCATGATGGAGAGAAATGTGCTGAGGTTGTTGAGAAGGAAACTGGTGGCAAGGTTAGAGGCTCTAGGTTAGATAAAGAGGAGATTTCTTTTGATAAATGCGTGGTCTGTGGAAAGAAGGCCAGAAAAACGGTGTATATTGCTAAGGATTATTAAGAATGCGCCAGCCGGGAATCGAACCCGGACCAGACCCGTGGCAGGGGCCTATTGTACCGTTCAACTACTGGCGCGTTGATGATGAGTTCTTGGCGGTTCTTTAAATAATTTTTGTTTAAAATTTCCGAAGTTAAGATAGTAAGATTTAAATTAAATAAAATAAAGATACAAATAGAATTAGAATGGCGGAACAGAACGACTGCTCAGAGGAGGTATTAGAGCTATACCAAATAATGAAAAGTAATTTCCAATATAACTTAGCACTTGCTGAAAAGTATAGCAGAGAACCTCAAAACGAGACTGAAAGAAAGGAAAGATTTGATATCTACCGAAGAGAATTGAACGAGTTATATGTCTTATATGAAAAAAAGTTGGAGAATTCTAAAAAGTTTGAAAAAACAAAAAAGAATATGGGAACAATAGACAAGGCAGTTTTTTTCGACGATAGCAACAGAAATGCATCTTATCTCAATGAGGTAAACAAAATAATTAATGAAAAAGAGAGATTATTAGAGAGGTATAGTCATTCCGATTATGATGAATTTTGATTGGAATTTTTATAAAAAGAGTGGACATTAGCTAAAAAGAAACTACTTCTCAGTAAAAACATTTAAAAAGAAGTATGAGATTCTAGATTGAGTGACTAAAATGAGAAAGTTTTCGAATTTTGAAACAGGCATAGGCAAACTTCCCCATACAGAAGATCCCTTTAGAGGGAACAGTTATGTGGGAGGGGTCACAGAAAACCAAAACCAAGATGGAGGTGAAAATATGGTAGATGAAAATTATGAAGAGAAGAAACCTGAGGATTTCTATAAAGTACCTGAGGCACAGAACGAGGAAGAGGATAACCAGGAAGAGACACAAGGGAACATTGAGGAAATAGTTGGTAATAACAATGTTGAGTATCAACAGCCAACCATCCCAGATGAAGGTAGTCCTTCCGGAGACTCTGAAGCTGAAAGCCTTTACAAATTGTTTGAAAAGGGGCACACAGTTATTGACGCTTACAACGAAGAAAACAACTTGAATAAAGTGTTAGATGAGAGTATACAGGGAATTCAAGGAGAAAACAAAGCAATAGACAGCTATGTAACCGAAGCTGGAAAGGCTGCTACTGAAAGAAGTGATCTTGAAGGAAAGGCAAATACTGCTCTAGAAAACCTGAAAACCCACCTGGGCAACATTGTTAAGAGCATAATTAATTACCACAGGAATCAAACAAGCGACTATGACAAGAAAGAATAAATTTTTATTTTGTTTTAGTCTTTATTTTTTATTTGTTTTCTTATCTGTTTTATGATTATTCTGCTTTTTAGTCGTTTTTCAAAGCGAAGAAATAAAGAGTTCTCAGTTTATTGGTATGTTCTCCAAAGTATTTGATATGAAATTGGGCAGAAATACAAAATAAAGTATTAGAAGTAGAAGAATAATCACAATCTTAACCAGAAGAGAAACCAATACTCCTGAGATTGAACTCTCTGGTTCCTTTTTCTTCTTTTTGGGAGCATCCTGCTGTTGTGCTGTTTTTGAAGACGGCTGACTTTCTTGTTTTTGAGAAGACTGAGATTCCTGTTGCGCAGGCGAGTGTTGAGAAGTATTTTGTTTAGCTGAAGCAGCATTAGAAGCGTAGGAAGAGCCCTCCAACATTTGCAGGAGTTGAAGAGGAGGAATCTCTTTCAGAGCACCCCAGCCTGTATCCTCGTACAGCTTGAGAGAGGAATCGTTCTGGCTTTTAATATACTCAGCAGCGCTCTTTAAATCATCAAAGTACTTATATTTTCTGTGATCTGTAACAACAAAGGCCATATTACCATTATTATAACAAGGGTTTATAAAAGTTTTCTTAAATGGCTTGAAAAAAATAAAAACTTTTTTAAATGATTTGAATCCCATCCACTAAAGGGGAGTTGCAAATGTACGATGAAGATGTGGAAGAGGACTATGAATTTGATGAGGATGCCAATGTATACGAAGAAGAAAGCAGAGATGACTTGGTAGATGATGATGAGATTTCGAGTGAAGAGGAAGCCTTTATGAAGGGCTATGAAGACGATATAGAAGACACTAACGAATCCTCAGAACAATAAACACAGAGGAGAATCTTGTTAAACAGGTTTTCTTATCTTTTTTAGAATCTCCATTTTTAATACTAAAAGGTGTAATCTATGGCTGAAAACAAGAAAGTGAAAAAGGGCGTATTCGTAGAGATGGAGTATACTGGTAAAACAGAGGAAGGATTTGTTTTTGATACTACTGATGAAAGAATTGCTAAAGAGAATGGTCTGGATTCTAATAAGAAGAAATTTGAGCCGATTGTAATCTGCGTTGGAAAAGGCCATGTTATTGAAGGACTGGACAAAGCGCTTCCTGGAAAAGAGGTAGGTAAAGAATATGATATCCAGCTTGCTCCTGAAGAGGCCTTTGGGAAACGAACTCCTTATCTGATAAAACTTGTTTCTTTAGGGCAGTTTAAAAGGCATAAAGTTAATCCTACTCAGGGGATGCAGGTCGAGATTGATGGGCAGACTGGCTTAATAAAAAGCATTAGTGGAGGAAGAGTGTTGGTAGACTTTAACCATCCTCTGGCTGGAAAAAACATATACTATAACATAAGAATCAACAGGATTGTTGAAGATAATAAGGAGAAGATTGATGCTATACTTAAGATAAGATTGGGATTGCCAAATGTGGAAAGCAAGATAGAAGAAGGAAAAGCAATATTAAACTTGAATTTTGAATTGCCTCCGCAGATTAAGGAATCTTTGGATAAGGAGATTAAGGATTGCACTAAAAATATTAAGGAAGTGGAGTTTACAGGCAAGAAAGAGGAAAATAAGAACAAGTCTGAAACCAAAGATGATTAGTTCTTTGGATTTTTTCTTAATTATTTGAGCAATATGGACTAATTCTGCCTCTAAAAAACAAAAGTTTAAATATAATAATCTTACAAAAAAGAATAAGAAATATCTGCCTGCGTAAGATTTGTAGGTTTATTGCTTTATCCTTAAAAAGCAGGGGTTGCATTAATCTGGTTTTGAGGATAAAAAGATTTTATAATTATCTTTATGGAGGGTAAAAAGATGGAAGGTATTATTCAAAATGCCACTGAAAGGGAAGAAGATTCTGTTGTTATCAAGAAGGAGAAAGGAAACAGCGACATTGATAGAGAATTAGAGAAGCTTCTGGACTCACAGAAGGCTAGCATAAGGGTTGTTGGATGCGGAGGAGCTGGAAACAACACTCTTTCTAGGATTAATGAGGTTGGAATAGAGGGAATTATGTCAATTGCAGTTAATACAGATGCTCAGGACTTGCTTTATACAAAAGCAGACCATAAAATCCTGATTGGCAGAGACCTTACAAAGGGTTTGGGAGCTGGCTCAAATCCAAAAATTGGCGAAGAATCAGCCAGAGAAAACGAATCTGAGTTGAAAGAAGCAATTAAAGGTGCGGACATGGTTTTTGTTACTTGCGGCCTTGGAGGAGGAACTGGTACGGGCAGCATTCCTGTTATAGCAGAGTTAGCTAAGAAGCAGGGCTCACTCACGATTGCTATAGTTACCCTCCCTTTTACCATGGAAGGAAATTCTAGGTATGAGAATGCAATGGTTGGGCTTGAAAGGTTAAGGAAGATTGTGGATACCTTGATTGTAATCCCTAACGATAAATTGTTGGAGCTGGCTCCTGACCTTCCAATCAATACTGCTTTTAAGGTTGCTGACGAGATACTCACAAGTTCTGTGAAGGGGATTGCAGAGTTGGTAACAAGAGCGGGATTAGTAAATCTTGATTTTGCTGATATAAAGGCGATTATGAGGGATGGCGGTGTAGCCCTTATAGGGGTAGGAGAATCAGATAGTGAAAATAGAGCTGAAGAGGCTGTGGAAAAGGCCGTGGAGAATCCTTTATTGGATGTGGATATATCAGGCGCATCAGGTGCTCTCATAAACATTTCTGGAGGCAATAACCTCACATTATCGGAAGCAAAGCATGTGATGGAGTTGATTGCCAACAAGCTTGATGAAGACGCTAAGGTAATCTGGGGCGCTCAGATTTATGAAGACCTGGAGAATATATTAAGGGTAATGGTTATAGTTACTGGAGTAAAATCATCTCAGATTTTAGGTTCTACATACAGTCCTAAAGCAAAAGAAGAGATGGAATCTGATCTGGGCATCGAGTTTGTTGATTAAAAACATGGGTTTAAAAGATTAAATTTATAAAGGCGCTCTTTTTTCCAGTGATTAATATGGTTGATATCAAGAAGTTTTTGTATCAATGCAAGGTCGCTTTACGCCTAACCAGGAAACCGACTAAGGAAGAGTTTGGTAGTATAGTTAAGATTACTGGGATTGGGATTCTGCTAATTGGAGCGCTTGGATTTGCAATCCAGATGATAAAGAGATATATCTTTGGATAAGGTGCAGTAAATGGAAGATGAAGACAAACCACGATATTATATTTTAAGGGTAACTGCTAACAGGGAAGAGCAGGTGCTCGGGTTTATTTATAGCAATGCCCTTAAGAAAGGGTATGAGGTTTATTCATTAGTCCATCCTCCTGGAATGAAAGGTTATATTATTATGGAGGCGCGGGATAGACAGACTGCTGAAACAGCTTCCAATGGCGTTCCTTATGCAAGAGGTATTCTGAAGTCAGAAGTAGATTATGGCGAGATTGAGCATCTTGTTGAGATTACCAAGAAGAAGGTAGTTAATATTAGAAAGAACGATATTGTAGAGATTATTGCTGGTCCGTTCAAGAGAGAACAAGCCAAGGTCATCCGTTTTGACAATACCAAGTCTGAGGTTGTAGTAGAATTGCTCAACGCTGCTGTACCTATTCCTATCACATTAAAGATTGATGATGTGAAGGTCATAAGAAGGGACGACCAGAGCGAGGATAGTGAAGAGTAATCTTTCTTCTCTGAGCATTAAGCATCATCAAACGCAATAGAATACGGTATCTATCTTTAGCTGATATTCATCTACCTGTGTGAAATAATTACTCAATGCATCTCTTAACTTAGGAAGTTTCTTTGATTTAGAGAGAATGGTTATCACGGCTGCTTTCTTGGTTACTCTTTTGATTTCTTTAACGGCCTTCTCAACATCTGAGAAATTCTGGGCAGCGGTAATGCTGATAACATAGTCAAATGAGTTATCCGGGAAAGGAAGCTCTTCTGCTTTTCCTTGTTCTGAGGGAAAAGGGTTGTGTTTAAGCATTTTTTCTGAGGGGTCTATGCCATAAACATGGGAGTCAAACAATGACATTGAGATGCCTGTGCCACATCCTACATCAAGAATCGTGTCTTCTTTTTTAGGATTAAGAAGTGTTTTCACAAAGCGAGCTTTCTCAAGCTGCTCTTCCTTTCTAAAGGAATCGTAGTGTGGGGCTATTTCATCATAGTAGTTCATTTATATCAAGCCAAGGAGAATTTAATTAGAATAAATAATTATTCCTCACATGGGCCCTGCACAGCTACGCTTAGATTGTAATAATCTAGCCTAATAAGGTCAACCTTGAAATAAGGGAAAGTGTCATTTAGGCATTCAAGTGATGTAATATTCTGCATCCTATCAGTATTGTCTCCCTCTAAACCCACACATTTTCCGCTAAAGAAGCAATGGTCCACATAAGTCATATTCTTGTCATAACCATCATCTCCTTCAAAACCATATTCTATTTTTGACATATTAATTCCTCCTGGGAAAGAGGAGTTTGGATTTAAGAAGGATTCTATACCGCAGCATTCAGACCTTCCAGTTATATCAAGTTCCATCCTTTGAAGAAAGGAGGGAGCCTTTGTGTTCTTGAAATAGGCTGACCTGTTTAAATGGTCTTTAAAGCAGGTTGGGTTCCAGGATTTCTTAAGGAAGCATTCTATTTGGACTGAATTGAATCTGTTTGCTAAATCTTCCTGGCTGGTTGTATTGCTGAGGTTCTTTCCAATATCGAGAGGAGAATATTCAAAGTAATTACGATATTGTCCATCTGTGAAGTTATAATACACTGGGTCTTCTAGGCCAATTATTGGGATATAGGCAATAATGTCCAAGGTCCTGTTCCAGAGAGCAAAGGTAGTATTCAAGGTTGCTCTCATGGAAACATTTACCCCAACTTGATAAGGGCCGGTATCATTATTCTGGAAAATCTTAATCTCTACATCATCATAATCCTTCTCTAATCTTAATTCATAAAGGTCAGGGCTTGCTTCATCAAAGGCTTTTTCTAACTCTTCGAGAAGATAAGACATATTATAAGGATTACCTAACCCTGGAATAGAAGGACTTGATTTCCAAAAGGTTTCATTGAAAGTGGTATTAAAATCATTTCCGCTCGCAATATGCATTGGGTAACTTCCGGTTATATTTTTTAAAGCGCTATATGCTGCTACTTTTATAAAAGAAGGAAGGATTGAATATTCGAGAGAGTGATAGAAATCGTTGCCATATCTTAAACCAACCTTTTCAGATCTTTCCATTGCAACTATGGCTTCATGAGATGGAGGAACCAGTATGAGAAGGACGGTGGAGACCATTATAAGGGACATTACCGTGAAGAAGAAGCCCTTATTGGACATGTTCAAGACCATGATATCACCTCAAAAACACATGGGCCATATAATTCTGTTCCTTGACTGGCCACAACAACCCATTTAGAGGTGGCGATGGCAGTTGAATCTTTGCCTTCTTCAGTTAGGCTAAATTCAGTTGTATTATAAATTAAGCCATCAGATTGGCATGTTATGGAAAGAGATAGATTGCTTTTATGCAATGCAGAAGAATTGACCAGCTCATTGAGAGAATTACGGGCGATTGAATCGCAGTAGTTATCTTCTTCTTCGCAAAGGATTAGAATCTGTTGGTCAATCTGATTCTCAAGTTGACAAAGATTATCGTAGTAACAAGCTTTTAGCTGGTTAGCGAATCGGCTGGTGGAACTGAAATCGACCTGCTCTACTTTTCCTGAGTAAAAAGCCCTTACAGAGTTTACAAAATCAAATGACTTTGACTCAGGGGTTTCAATTGAGATATGGATAAACATAACTACCCCTATAATAAGGATTGAGAAACCTAGGATTGCATCCAGAGTGAAAAAATAGCCTTTCTTGCTCAGCATAAGCCACCTCTTAAGCATAAATAGAGCGCAGATATTTAAATATTCCTTCAAAAAAGCCGATATTTAAAAGTATTCCAGTATACAAAATAGTAACATTTATATATTAGTTTAGTTTTATAGTTTATGTGTTGAAGGATGGCTCCCTTCCACTAGTTCTCGCAACCCCCCCTCCTACAAGGGAGCCATTTTTTCTTTTTTTCTTGTTATTACTGAATAAATAGAAAGTTTCTACGGTATAACAAAAAGCAATACAGAATACAACAAAACATATCAAAATAAGAGGCTCAATAACTTAGGAAAATAAGGACGCAAAGAAGCCTTTTCTCTTCCTTTTTACTTTTTTCTTTAGCTTAGGAGGAGGAGGAGGTGTTTCCTTCTTTACCAATAAGAATTCTACGAAATACTGAAGACAGTCAGCACCACAAAAGATTGCCTTCGTTCTCATATCTTTAGGGCCAAACTCGATTACCAAAGGCTCTTTTACAGAGGAAAGAGGATTTCCGCATACAGAACATTTTTTATTGTAGAATTCATCTGAAAGGGCTATCTCCTGCCTGATTTTGTTAATCAAAACGGGATTAGAGGAAACTACATCCTTATAGAAGGCTTTTAATTCGTCAATATCAAGTGAAGATAGGAATTTGTCAAGTTTCATTTTGAGGTAAAAGGTATACTAGAATAAAATCAGCAATACCATTATATAAAACTTTTCATTGCTTTTAAAACCTTTAAAAGGAAGGAATTCTAGCAGCAAAGCAGCTGGACTAAAGACAGCCATATACAATACTAAATCGATAGTAATAAAGATAATATTTAAATATCAGTATTCTTTTTGATATATTAATATTTCATAAATAATCCTAAAATACGGGTGATTCCATGGTCATTTTATACGATAGGTTCAATTTCCCTGATGATATATACGAAATAATCTTCTCTACTAAGCAACAGGCGATTGTCGCTAAGGCATTGGTAAGGGAGTTTAAGGAACACGACAAGGAGCTTACAAAAACCGAGATGTCCTTGTTCGCAACTAATCTCCACGAAGGAAAGCTCATAACTGAGATTGATGATCCTCAATATAAAGGACGAAAGATTAAGCTGTCTTATAACAAAAGACAGTTTTATGATAGAATCCTTACTCCAATGAAGAGCATGGGGCTTGTATACTATGATCTCTACAAGAAGAGATATAGCCTAAGCAACAAGTTTTCATCAGATTTGCAAAAGATTGGAGTTATGTGGAATATGGAGCTTAACAAACCAATAGGAACCCCTATTAAGAAGAAAAATGAACAGTAAGGATGCGATTTCTTTATTAAAGAAGTATAGCACTGATAAAACCTCTTTTGAAACTGTGTTGGCTCATTCTAAAGCGGTTAAGGAGGTTGCTTTGGAGCTATGGGAAAAAGCAAATCAACACGGCCATTCTATTAATAGAGAGTTGATAATAAGCGGAAGCCTGCTTCATGATATTGGCAGATTTGCCTTCCCTCCTGGAGAAGAATCTATTAAGCATGGGATAAAGGGAGCAGAGATTCTTAGAAGAGAGACGCTGATAAAAGAGAGCAGAATCGCTGAAAGACATGTTGGGTTTGGGATTAGGGCTTTTGATATAGAAGTTCAACACCTTCCTTTGCCTAAAAAGGACTATATGCCTGAAACAAAAGAAGAAAAGATAGTATGCTATGCAGACAAGCTAATAGCAGGGAGTGAAAGGATTTCGTTTGAGGCTACGCTAAAACGCTTTACCCAAGATATAGCAATATGGATGCTTAAAAGAGGCATCTCTCTGCACAATGAGGTAATGGAGCTCTGCTCTCCCAAAGAAAAGATAAAGATAAAGGAGATAGAGGATATCTTGAGATATCTCAGAACAGAATCGTTGATAGAGCTTTTCAATAATTCTGAGCTTTCTAAGGTAATAAAGGGATTGGGGATTAATAGCTGCAAGATAGAAATTGAGAGGGACCAGCCTTATTACATATATGCAGAATTTAGCCAAGAAGGGGATATGACTCTCTTACGCTTTATTAAGGAAGATGAGGGGATAAAGGCAGAGCTAAACCTAAAAATACAAGAGGCTAAGGTTATTGAGATATACGAAAAGAGCGAGGATTATGCTGAAAGCCCAAAAAGGATGATTGAGATTCTGGATGCTATAAATATTCCAGAAGAACAAAAGGGAAGACTTGTTATAAGTCTCCTAAGAATGCAAAATCACTAATTTCCCCAAAGTCAATCAAGAATATACAAAACCTGGATCCCTAAATCTTAAATAAAAAGCAAGATTAACACTTTATATGGCAAGTTTTAGTGATGCTTTTAAGGAGAATTATTATCTCTCAGAAGAGTTTGCTTCATTCTGCAGTAGGGTTAGTGGGATGAAGGCAAAGAGATACAGAATAGGAGAACTTGATATCCCTGTAATTAGAAACAAAAACATCTCTATTCATGCTTATGAGAAAGAAACCAAGCAATGGATGAGAAAGAGAAAGATTAGTTTTATCAGCGTGGAGAAGAAGCTCAATAAAAAGAGCAATAACCCTTCCGCAAGGGAATATGCTTTATTCCTTAAAAAGAGTTATTCAGCTGCGAAGAAGGCCTATTCGAGGTCTTTCTCAGACGGCTTGAAACAATCCTTGAGGTATCCTTATAAGGTTATGATATTAGATAACTACAACAATGAAATCCTTGATGAGATTTATCAAATCTATGAAGAACAGATGGAAAGGTTAAATTCTTTCTTGTTTCCAAAGGAATTCTTTGAGGAAATTATGAAATTGCCCAGCTCAAAAATATTTCTGCTATGCCTTTATGATAAAATCACTGCTTATTCATTCTGTTTTGAGAACAAAGAAAATCTATATACATCAATCGGAGGCGGCAAGGCAGAATTCTTTAAGAAAAGATGTAATAACAGAATCTACGATGAAATGGTACAGTATGTTTGCTCAAAAGGGCTGAATATGCACTTCGGGTTAGGAATGCATGGAAGCGGGTATAACAGTTTTAAAGAGGGAGCTGGAATCAAACTTTATAGATGTGAAGAATATCCGAATCATCCTTTGTTATTTAAAGTAGGAAATTGGCTTTTGAACTATAAGATTACCGGTAAAATTCTAAGGGGATATTCAAAAAAGCGTCCTAAGAAAGTGGTATTCAGAGCGATGCCCTTTACCTGAAAATGGAAAAATATGAAAGATGCAGGCAAATTGTTATAAAAGGTCTAAGACGATGTTATGGACCTAAGGGCATATACGCGGGGCAGCACCAGTTTAAGGAGTATTGGACAAGGGATTCCATGTGGGCTTGTATGGGTGCATTAGAGCTTGGAGATTATAGTATAGTGAGGAAAAATCTTCAAACCTTGCTTGATTACGAGGACAGGGGCAAGGTTCCATTAAAGGTTAGAAAAAGCTGGATACCCTTGTGTCAAAAATTAAAACCCATCTTTTATTCCTACCTAAATAAAAACCATGCGTCCGACAACAATTCTCTGTTTCTGATTGTCCTTTCTGAGTATTATTTTAAAAGCCAGGATAAAAGGTTTATTGTGAAAAACCTTGATAAAATATACTCTGCAATCAACTACCTTTTAGAAAGGGCAAAGGGGCTGATTAAGGAAGGAGAATATGCTTCATGGATGGATGGGATAAGCAAGAAAGGCTATCTGTTTTACTCTAACATTTTACTTTATGCGGCGTTGAGCAAGCTGATTAAGATAAAAGAGATTAGAATCCATCACGGGATAATTAAAGAGTTAAATAAAAGGATAAACGAGGTCTTTTGGAACGGAAAATACTTTATTGATTGGAAAGGAAATAACGATAAAGAGTATTTTTCAACATTTTCAAACCTATTAGCAGTATATTTTGATTTTGCAACTAAAAGCCAGAAGAAAAGGATTTTTGAGTTTATTGAGGAGAAGGAATTAATCAAAAAGGATGGCAGTATAACAAAATCTTATCCCTATTACTCAGAGAAATATATAAGACCAATATTTAAGATTCTGGGAATGAAAGGATATTGCACTGAAATATCCTATCCATGGATGAGCTTCTTTTATTTCCTCTGCTTGCAAAAAGAAGGAATGCTAAAAGGCAGGAATAAAGACAGGTTAAAGCATTTATGCGATCGAATAATAAAAGACAGAACCATTTATGAATGCTATGACTTAGATAGCAAGCCATATAAAACTCTTCTGTATAGAGCAGAACATCCCTTTGCATGGGGCTGCTCCTTCGCAGCATTATTATTCTCAAAGAAAGAGGAATAAAAGCCTCTGGAGGGATTTGAACCCCCGATCTCCTGATTACAAGTCAGGTGCATTAGCCGCTATGCTACAGAGGCATTCAAAAAGTGAAGAAATTGAAGTATTTTATAAAGTTTTCTTTATATAGAGCGTTTTCTTAATATAGCAGGATGTCCCCTCCGGGATTTGAACCCGGGTTACAAGCTCCGCAGGCTTGTGTCCTATCCAAGCTAGACTAAGGGGACAACGCCGACGGAGGGATTTGAACCCCCAAGGCCCGAAGGCCACCCGGTCTCGAGCCGAGCGCAATCCCGGATTATGCGACGTCGGCAGTAAAGAGCTAAACAAAGTGAAACAAAGCGAATATATATGGCTTTTGCGTGACAAGACGTCGCGACCAAACGAGCGAACCCCTATGTGCGAACTCTATGAGCAAGTTTGCGTATGCGACGTCGGCAGTAAATAGTTCAATTATGAGAAATAAAGTAAGCCATAGTTAATAAAAGTTACTTCGACGTCGCAACAAGTGGAGCGAAACGAGTAGTTGAGCAACACATCGTATGCGACATAAGCAGACTTGTACTGTTTGTTCACAGTCTTCTCTTTGTTCTCTCATTAATCCTTTTTTCACATTAATTAGTTTTAGCTTACCTATTATGCTCATACCATTATCTTGTAGTTAAAAAAATACAAGTTAAAAAGCTTTCCTCTTTATTCTAATTGCCGTCTCAGTTACAATGCTATCTCATTCCTCGCCAACGTGTTGCCAGTTGTACTATATGATACCAATACTTCTGAAATATAACA
>CAZOKS010000022.1:0-16031 GCA_964580745.1 uncultured Methanosarcinales archaeon
CACAAAGAATGATATCAAGAAAGATTTAGAGAATTTGTTTGGGGTGAAGGTTGTTGCTGTTAAAACCTTCTTTACTCCAAAAGGAGAGAAGAAAGCGGTAATTAAACTTCATTCAGACAATCTGGCAATGGATGTAGCCACTAAATTAGGTATCCTTTAATTTCAAGATAAATGTTTGAACAATATCAACATCAAATAAACGGTGAATAAGCGATGGGTAAGCGAATTATAGCACAAAAAAGGGGCTCAGGTTCCCCTAAGTACAAGAAGCCCAGTTTTAATTTTAAAGCAAGGGCTAAATATATCTATGTTCCTGCTGGGCAAGATGTTCAGGGGGAGGTGTTGGATATCTTTAGTTGCAGGGCTCATTCATCGCCCATTGCTGAGGTTTTGGTGAATGAGAAGATTGTGCATCATATTGCTCCCGAAGGCATTTGTGTGGGGCAAAAGCTAAATTATTCCTTTGATGAGAGTAAGGCTAAGGTTGGCAATGTGCTGCCTTTGAAGCATGTTCCTGAAGGTACTTTTGTGTTTAATATAGAAGCTGTGCCTGGCGATGGAGGAAAGATGGTAAGAGCATCAGGCACCTTTGCAAGGGTTGTTTCAAAATCGGACAAATTTGTTGTTGTATTGCTTCCATCTAAGAGGGAAAAGAGGTTTGATCCAAACTGCAGGGCTACTATTGGCGTGGCGGCCGGGGGCGGCCGAGTGGATAAGCCTATTCTTAAGGCTGGAAGAAAATACTATATGTTTAAGGCAAAGCACAAATTGTTCCCCAAAGTATCTGGTTCTGCTATGAATGCAGTTGCTCATCCTTTTGGAAACAAGAGGAGTTTGAGGAAGTCAAAGGCCAAACCGGTCTCAAGACATGCTCCTCCTGGAAGAAAAGTGGGTTATATTGCTGCTAGAAGAACTGGAAGAAGGAAGAAGTGAGAAGGTCAAAATGGCAAAAAAAGAGTTCAGGTTCAAGGGAAAGACATTAGATGAGCTTAAAGCGCTCAGTATTAGAGAGTTCGCTCAGTTGCTTGATGCTCGTAAGAGAAGGAGCCTGTTAAGAGGGCTTACTCATCAGGAAAGTTCATTGATTGAAAAATTAGAAAAAAAGGATAGTGTGAAAACACATGCTCGGCAAGCGATTGTGTTGCCTTCGATGGTAAATAAGACTATTAGGGTTCATAATGGAAAGGAGTTTGTTGCTGTTACTATTGTGCCTGAGATGATAGGAATGAGACTTGGAGAATTAGTTGGTACAAGAAAGATGGTAACTCATCATGCTCCGGGTGTGGGGGCTACAAGGTCAAGCGCTAATATTTCAGCAAGAGGATAATTGAAAATGCCTTATAAAGTTAAAATAAAAGGGATTGAAGAAGATAGGATTGCTAGGAGCAAAGGGCGGTCTCTGTCTGTTTCATTTAAGCAGTCTGTGGAGCTTGCAAGGGCTTTAAGAGGCAAGCAGCTCTTAGAGGCATATGCTTTTTTGGATGCCGTTGCTGCTATGAAAAAGGCTGTTCCTTATCGAAGATATAATTCAAATATTCCTCATAGAAAGGGGCGAGTTGGTCCTGGCCGTTTCCCTGTGAAAACTGCTTTGGCTTTTAAGAAAGTATTGCGGAACGCTGAAGTTAATGCTTTGTCCAAAGGTTTGGATAATACTTCCCTGGTAATTCAACATATTGCTGCTGATAAAGGTGCCTCTAACTTTAAGCCCGGAAGGCATAGGGGCAGAAGGGGCAAGAGCACCCATCTGGAGATTGTGCTTGCTGAAGTGATTTCAGGAAAGAAAGGCAAGAAGAGCGACAAGAAAGCCAAAGGAAAAGGAGCTCCAAAAAAACCCTCAAAGAAAACCTCCAAAAAGCAACCTGAGGGTCAGAAAGAGGGCAAATCTCAAGAGACAAAAAAAGGCGAAGAGAAAAAGGTTGAAGACAAGAAAACCAAGAAAGAGGCTTCAACAAAGAGCTCGAGCACTACCTCAAAACATGCTGAGGGGAAGGATAAGCAGAATAAGAGGGGAGATGAAGAAGCTTCGAAAGAAAACAAGTCTGATAAGAAGTCCAATCAAAAATCAGATACCAAGGCAGATGCAAAATCGAGTGTAAATTCAGATATGAAGACAAGTAAAAAGCCAAATAAAACATCTTCGCAATCCAAGAAAGAAGAAAAGAAAGAGGAGTCAAAATGATAGAGAGGAATTTTGTCAGGGAGAATATATTGAAGCAAAAGGTCCACAATTTCATAGTTGAAAATCTAAGAGAAAGAAGCGTTATCAGGACTGATTTCAAAAAGACTCCTCTTGGTGAACGAATAATAATCTATAGCACTCTTCCTGGAGTTGTTGTAGGAAGAAAAGGTCGCAATATCTCAGAGTTAACCAAAAAACTAAAGGATGAATTTGAGCTTGAGAACCCGCAGGTTGAGGTTGCAGAGATTGAGAATCAGGATTTAGATGCGAGGGCAATTGCTCAGAAGATTGCTTATACTTTGGAAAGGTACGGTCCAAAGAGATTTAAGGGTGTTATGCATAAAAGTGCTGAGGCTGCTATGAGAGCTGGTGCGAGAGGAGTAGAAATAATTATCAATGGAAAGGTGCCAAGCGCGAGGGCAAAGAGTTGGCGTGTGTATCACGGGTATTTGAAAAAATGCGGTGACATTGCACTTTCTCAAGTAAGGAGAGCTACTGAGACCGCTTTTATAAAGGCTGGTGCGATTGGCATTTCAGTTAAGATTATGCCTCCCAATGTGGAGCTTCCTGATGAGGTATCTGAGAAGATAATTGAGGAAGAGGGCTTTGAAGAAGGGGAACCCTTTGAAGATAAATCCTCGGAGCGCAAGAACTCTGAAACTAAAACAGATAACAAGAAAAGGGATGCTTCCAAAGAAGAGAATGATAATGAGAAGAATGAAGAAAAGATTAAGTTAGCAAAGGAAATCGCTCAAGAGGAAGCAAAAGGTGAGGATAATGAGTAAGGATTTCAATGAATTGCAAAATCTTCATCCTGATGAATTAAGGGAAAAAATGAAGGAGAGTAGGCTTGAGCTGATAAAGCTTAAGGGCCAAGCCCGTATGGCATCTTCCCAACAGGATGTTTCAAAGATTAGAAACCTCAAGAAACTTATTGCTCGTATAAACCATTTATTAAAAAACAAAACGGAGGGTATTAAAAGGAAATGAGCGAAGTGTGCCCGAAGTGTGGACTTCCCAAGGAGTTGTGTGTTTGTGGTTCCATAGCTAAGGAATCTCAGACCATAACTGTCAAGACCGTCAAAAGGCGTTTTGGCAAGGTTTATACGCTTATAGATGGGATAACAGACAAGGACATTGATATGAAAGCTTTGGCAAAGAAGCTCAAGTCTAAGCTTGCCTGCGGAGGAACGTATAAAGATGGCGTTATCGAACTACAAGGGGACCATAAGAGCCGAGTTAAGGAATACCTTGTTGAAGCTGGCTTCCTCCAAGAAAGTATCGAAATTAAGTAGCAAAGAAATCAAGCATTGTCAGAAAATCCTTGCCAGGAATTTCATTGGGAAGACGCTCTTTTTTGAGGAACAGAACGGAAAAGTAACAGAAGGGATTGTCATTGGCGAGACAAAAGAGTTGTTTTATGTCTTGCTGGATGATAATGTTGTTAGGAAGGTTGTTAAACCTTTGCATCAGTTTAAATGTGATGCATCCCTCCTTAAATTACCCAAAAAGCAAAGACTAATGTTGGAGTCATCCAAAATCAATGTTGCCGGTCGACTTTTAGTCGGGGACTTGGTTGAAAGGATGGTTAAGATATTATAATCATATGCAAATCAATTGTTCGGTGAATAACGATGGAAAATTTTGATTTTAAGGCAAATGCTCCAGAGAAGAGCTGTGATGATGTGAATTGCCCTTATCATGGCAATTTGAAAGTAAGGGGCAGGTTAGTTAAGGGTTTTGTAAAGTCTTCCAAGATGGATAAGACTGTTGTTGTAGAATATGAATTTTTGAGGTATTTTCCCAAATACAATAGATATGGAAAGAGTAAAACCCGATTGTTCGCTCATAATCCGTCTTGTGTTGGTGCCCAAGTGGGAGAGAGGGTCCTAGTGGGTGAAACAAGACCAATAAGCAAGGCCAAGAATTTTGTGGTCTTGAAGGTTATTGATAAGAAGAACAAGTCGAACTGATTTCATGGTTGTAAGGTGTTATAAATGAAAGGTGTAAAATCAGCGGTCACAAGGGCTCTTCCTGTAGGCTCTAGGATTCCAACAGCCGATAACTCTGGCGCAAAAGTAATTAGACTTATTTCGGTAAAAGGCCATAAAACGGTAAAAGGAAGGATTGCGAGTGCAGGAGTTGGGGATTTTGTGATAGCAACGGTTGAGAAAGGCACACCTGAAATGAGGCATAAGGTAGTTTTTGCAGTAATCATAAGGCAAAGGAAGGAGTTTAGAAGGCCAGATGGCACTAGGGTGTCTTTTGAGGACAATTCAGCGGTTGTTTTGAAAGATGACCGGGGAAACCCAAAAGGCACTTTGATTAAAGGGGCTGTGGCTAAAGAAGCCTGTGAAAGATGGCCAGGCATCGCTAAGCTTGCAAGTGTGATAGTTTAAGGATTATGATTGCAATGATTTTATGAGGATGTTCAAAATGAAAAAGGATTTTTCACCAGCGTGGATTTCAAGCAAACAAAGAAGGAAGCAGAGGAAGTATAGAGCTAATGCTCCCCTTCATTTGAAAAGAAAGTTTGTTTCAGCTAATCTGGCGAAAGCGCTGAGGGAAAAGCATCATAAAAGGTCTTTGCCTTTGAGGAAAGGCGATTCAGTTAAGATAATGAGAGGTGCTTACAAAGGCAAAACAGGCAAGATAGTCGAGGTTGATATTAAGCGGAGCAGGGTTTTTGTATCAGGCATCGATTTTATTAAGAAGGATGGTTCCAAGGTAAGAGTTCCTTTGTCACCGTCCAACCTTCAGATTACCTCATTGGTTCTGGATGATGATAGGAGGCTTGGGAAATCTGAAGTCAAGGAAGGCCAAAAAGCTGGTCAAAGTGCTAAGAAAGGTAGGAAAGAGGAAATGCAGCAGGGTTCTTTTGATAAAATAAATAAGCCCTCAATCAACTCTTCAAAAACAAAGAAAAACAAGGAGACTTTAGACTCCAAGTCGGGTTTCAAATCAAAGGAAAGAAAGGGCAAGAAGACTAAGAAGACAAGCTCTGGTTCAAAATCAGGGAAGGGTTCAAAGGATATTTCAAGAAAAAGTAAAACTGAAAAGCATTCAACTAAAAATTCAGAGGCGAGTGATTGAAAATGGTTGCAAATCATATGAAACGGTTGACAGCTGCAAGAACCTGGCCTATAATGAGAAAGGAAAGGGTGTTTGTGGCCAAGTCAGATCCTGGTCCACATTCTCTGGACAAAAGTGTCCCTCTTGTGGTTGCATTAAGGGATATGTTACACTTGGCAGAGAATGCTAGAGAAGTCAAGTATTTGATAAACAATGATTCAGTTTATGTTAATGGGAAGAAGAGTAAGTCATATAAGCTGCCTGTTGGATTATTTGATTGCGTGTCTTTTCCTTCTGTTGACAAGTATTATCGTATGACTCTTAACAGGAAGGGCAAGCTGGCGTTTGTTGAGATTGATAAGAAAGAGTCTAATAAGTTTATCTTTCAGGTGACAGGAAAGCGATTGCTTAGTGGTGCTAGGGTGCAACTTAACTTGAATTCCGGTATGAACATAATCCTGCCTTATAAGGAGCACAAGAAATATGCTCTTGGTCAATCCTTATTAACCACTTATCCTCCTCTTGAGATTGTGGAAGTCTTACCTATTAAAGAGAAGGCAAAGGTATTTGTTCTCTCTGGTAGACACCTTGGAAAGATTGCTGAAATCAAAGAGGTTCATGCCAACGGTAAAGAGGTAATATTAGAAGAAGCTGGGGAAACCTTTCAGGTAAAAACCAAGAGCTTTATCGTTGTGGGAATGGATAAGCCAGTTATTAAGTTAAGTCAAAGTGATAAGAATGGCTGAGAAGGAAACTAGTGAGGAATTGGAGACAAAGTCTTCTGCTCAGAAAGGGCTGAAGAAGGAAGCAAAAGAGAGTGTTGAAGAGATGAAAGGCCAGGAAGAAGAAATGACAAAAACCGAAGGAAAGGCTCTGAAGGAAGATGCTTCAAAGAGTAAAGCTGTAGAGTCGCAGTCAGAGACTCCTAAAGATGCTAAGGCATCTCAATCTGCATCTCCTAAGCCCGAACCTCGCTCAGCTTCAAAGGGTTCAACGAATCAAAAGATGGATAATCCTTATAGAAAAATATTTGTTGAGAAAATAACTCTCAGCATGGGCACTGGTACAGATATGGAATTGTTGAAAAAGGGTATGAAACTCTTAAAGCTGATATCTGGAAGTCAGCCTGTCAAAACACTTGCTAGGAAAAGAATTCCGGCTTGGTCAATAAGGCCTGGATTGCCTATTGGTTGTAAGGTTACTTTGAGAGGTAAGAAAGCTGAAGAGAAGTTAAAAGAAGTTTTAAAGGCTGTTGATGATAAGCTTTCAGTCCAGAATTTTGATGAGCAGGGTAACTTTTCATTCGGCATAAAAGAATATATCGATTTGCCTTCAATGGATTACAACTATGATTTGGGTATATTGGGTTTTCAGGTTTCGGTTACGCTTGCTCGTCCAGGTTACCGTGTTAAAGAAAGAAAATACTATCGAAGGAATGTGGGGAAGTCACATAAACTCTCAAAAGAAGAAGCTATGGAGTTTATGAAAAAGAGGTTTAATATAACTATTGAGTAAGGTGATGTTTATGACTACTTCAAATTATAAAAAGGTGTTTAAGCAACTGGAATCAAAGCCAGTAAAGCTGAAGAAGTTCCTGAAGCATTCAGCCCCAAAAGAAAGAAGTTATGGTAGTCGAAAGCATAGATGTCAAAGATGCGGGAGAATCGGCGGTCATATTTCCAAATATGGCTTAAAACTTTGCAGGCAATGCTTTCGAGAAATGGCTTTGGACCTGGGTTTCAAAAAATATAGTTAGGTGTTAAAATGGCGATGAACGATCCAATAGCAGATGCATTATCCAAGATCTTGAATGCGGAAAAGGTAGGAAAGGAAGAAGTAGAGGTTACTCCTGTTTCCAATACTCTGCTCAAGATATTTGATTTGATTAAGGAACACAAGTACCTTGGGGATTATGAGCTACAGGAAACTACCAGAGGCAGACTTGTGAAGCTTCACCTTTTGGGTAGAATAAACAAATGTGGAGCAATCAAGCCAAGGTTCCCTGTGACTGTTAAAGAATTTGATAAGTTTGAACAGAGGTTCCTTCCTGCAGTGGGCTTTGGAGTAATCATAATATCTACCTCTGAAGGGATAATGACTTTACAAGATGCTCGCAAGAAGAACATTGGAGGAAAATTGCTTGCATATTGCTATTAATAAAGGTATAGCTTTGCAATATCAAAATATTAAGTGAATGAACATCGCTTTTCATTGACATGGTTGATAAAGATGAAATTGGAAATTATTGAAAAGGGAATTCCCTTGCCCGAGGGAGTCGAGGTCCAGGTAGATTATCATACATTAAAAGTGAAGGGAGAAAAGGGAGAGTTAGAAAGGACCTTTTACTATCCTAGGATGAATATGAAGGTTATTGATGGTGATAAAGGCAAGAAGATTGTGCTTAGTTGTAAGAATGCCACCAAGAATGACAAGAGGTTTTTGGGAACATTTGAATCAATCATCAAAAACATGATAATAGGAGTTTCAGAAGGATTTGTTTATAAACTAAAGGTGTGTTCAAGCCATTTTCCAATGAACGTGAATTTCAAAGATAATGTTTTATTTGTTAAGAATTTTTTAGGAGAGAAGATTCCTAGAACCTTAAGAATTCCCTCTCAGGGGGTTAATCTTAAGATTGAAGGGGATACTATTATTTTAGAAGGCATTGATAAAGCTTTAGTTGGTAATATTGCAGGCAGGATTGAAAAACTAACTCGAATAACTGATAAGGATAGAAGACGATTTCAGGATGGTATATTTATTATTGAGAAAGCTGGCAAGTTAATGATGTAGGTGATTTTATGGTTAATAAGAAACTTATTGAGCTTCGTTCCCGGATTAAGAAAAAGAAACCTGATTTCAAACAGGATGGATATAGGGAAAAGAAGAGGGTCAGAAATAATGATAGATGGCGAAGGCCAGTTGGCTCTCAATCTAAAATGAGACTCAATAAAAAAGGTCAGCCTTTGAAAAGAAAATCCGGGTTTTCCTCACCAAAAGAGGTTAGAGGAGCTCTTAAAAGTGGACTACAGCCTTTGTTGGTCTATAATGCGTCTCAGCTTGAGGATTTTGATACGCAGAATTTTGAAGCTGTGATTGCGTCTTCCGTTGGTATGAAGAAAAGGGTTGAGATTGTTAAGAAGGCCATTGAGAAGAATATTTCCATTCATAATATTAAGGATACTGAAGCTTATCTTAAAAGGGTAGAAGAAGAGCTTAAGAAGAGAAAAGAGCTTCACAAGAAGAAAGCTGCCTCAAAGAAGAATGAGAAAAAAGCCGAAGAAAAATCCAAAAAGGATATTGAAGAAACTGTAGATGAGGTTGAGAAAAAGAAACAGCAAAAGAAAGAATGGGATAAAATGCTAACTCAAAAATAAGGTTATGTGCATTGTCTTGTTTGCTAATATTTATTGTTTAAAAGAGCGTGATGTTAATGAAACTTGATTTCCAGAAAAAAATTGCGGGAAAACTCTTTAAGGCCTCTCCAAAGAGAGTGGTTTTGGTAGAGGATGCTCTTGAAGAGATAAATGATGCAGTAACCAGAGAAGACATAAGGTCCTTGATTAACAAAGGAGCAATTTATCTCAAGCAAAAGAAAGGTGTTTCCCGGGCGAGAGCTAATAAAATCAGACGTCAGAAAATTAAGGGTAAAAGAAAGAACCCTGGTTCAAGAAAAGGGAGCAAAAAGGTTAGGACCCAGGCAAGAAGGATGAGGATAAATGCTTCGAGAAGGAAAAGGGAATTCATTAAAAACTTAAGAGCAAAGAATAAGATAACTGCAAAAGAGTATAGAAAGCTTTACAATATGATTAAAGGTGGCTTTTTCAGAAGCACACGTCATCTGAAATTATATGTTTCAGAAAATGTTTTAAGGAGAGAGGAGTAAAATGGCTAGGAAACATACGCACCATACAGTTCCTTTGAGAAGAAAGGGTGAAGGAAGGACAAATTATAGGAAAAGGTTTTCCTTATTGAAGTCAGGCAAACCTCGCATTTACTTTAAGATTGGCAGCAAAGATGCTGTTGCCCAGGTTATTCTTTATGATGAAAAGGGTGATAAAGTTATTCTCTCTGCAAGAGCCAGCGATTTAAGGAAACAGGGCTGGTTTTTTACAAACCCAAACATTCCTACTTGCTATCTTTTTGGTTATTATTTTGCAAAACTCTGTGAGAAAAACAAAATAAAACAAGGAATTTTTGATACGGGCGTTGTTAGGCCCAAACATGGAGGCAAGCACTTTGCTTTTGCCAAGGGTGTTGTGGATGGGGGCCTGAATATGCCTGTTGATGAGGTAGCTTTCCCTGCGGAGCAGAGAATAAAAGGGGAGCATATTGCAAATTATACAGCCGGTCTAAAGGAAAAAGGGGAGCTCAGCAAGAGATTCTCGGTGTTTGTTGAGAAGGCGCATAACCCACAAGAAATTAAGGATATGTTTGATAAAACCCTTCAGAAAATAGATTCGCTTAACTGATAAAATGTTAATGAGGTAATTACGATGGCTAAATCAAATTCAACAAAGAAAAGGTCTTCTTCAACATCTAAAGGAAAAAATGAGGAGGCCGAGACAAAAGAGCAGATGAATATGTTCCAAGAAGATGAAGATGATTTAGAAGAATCTTTTGTGGAAGTCGAGGAGGAATATTCTGATACTTCTGAGCAGATAGTTAGTATGTCTCAGGATTTGGAGAATTGGCAGCCTAAAACTGATTTGGGCAGGAAGGTAAAAGAAGGCAGGATTACGAATATTGATGACATTCTCCAGGAGGGCAGGGCCATCTTAGAGGTTGAGATTGTAGATATTTTGTTACCTAATCTCTCATCAGAATTGCTTCTAGTTGGTCAGGCCAAAGGAAAGTTTGGCGGAGGACAAAGAAGAGTGTTTCGCCAAACTCAAAAGAAGACAGAAGAGGGAAATAAACCTCATTTTACCACCATTGCTGTAGTGGGCGATGGAGATGGTCATGTAGGCGTTGGCCTTGGTAAAGCTAAGGAGACTGTTCCTGCCAGGGAGAAGGCTATTCGTAAGGCAAAGCTCAATATAATTAAAATAAGAAGGGGTTGCGGTTCATGGGTATGCCGTTGTGGCGAACCTCACTCTATTCCATTTAAGGTGACTGGAAGATGCTCATCTGTTGAGCTTGATTTGATACCTGCTCCTAAAGGAAAGGGTTTGGTGGTTGATAGGGAGCTGGCAAAGATATTGAAGCTTGCCGGGATAAAGGATGTTTGGAGCGATGTAAGAGGCCAGGCGAAGAACAAGGTTAATTTGGTAAATGCTCTTTTAGATTGTTTCCAAAAGATGTCTCAGATGAGGGTACAACAAGAACAAGCTAAAACTGTTGGAATGGTAGATGGCTCGATAAATATTGGTAAGTAAATTTATTTATCTTCGGCACAATATTAACACTACAACAGCATAATCAAAAAGGAAAAAAAGATCAGTGTGAATCAAAATGCAAAACAACGATAAGGGTAAAAAGGAAGGAAAAGAGTTTGTTGCGTTCCTATTGATAAAGGGGATCTCTGAAGTGGAACCGCATCATAGGTATACACTGGATTCTCTTAAGCTAAATAAAAAGCACTCATTGGTAGTGGCTATGAATACACCATCTCTTAAGGGGATGATCAGGTCTGTTAATGAGTTGGGGATGTGGGCTGAGTTGTCTGGCGCGGCTTTAGAGCAGCTCAAATCAAAAAAGAAGCCTGTATATGCTTCAGATACAATATCTGTTTATCGATTATCTCCCCCAAAGGGTGGCTTTAAGAGAACTATAAAGAGAACAAGTCCTAAAGGAATATTAGGAAAGAAAGATGAGGAATCTTTTATCGGGATTATAAATAGGATGATTTGAGGGATTATAATGGTTATTTCAAAAAGGAAAAAATCTTCTAGGCAACGAGGGAACAAGACTCATGGTTGGGGTTCCAAGAAGAAGCATAGAGGATGTGGAAATCGCGGAGGAAGAAGGCACGCTGGCACGGGCAAAAGGGCAGATTCTAAGAAACCCAGCTTCTGGAAGAACAAGAAGTATTTTGGCAGATATGGTTTTGATAGAAAGCCTTCTTTGAGAGTGAGTTATAACCCTATTAATATAGGAGACCTTGATGATTCTTTGGAAGCTTTTATTGAATCTGGAGCAGCTAAGAAGCAGGGAAATGCTTATGAGCTGGATTTAACAAAAACTCAGTACAACAAGCTTCTAGGAAAGGGAAAAACAAAGAACAAATTTAAGGTGAAGGTTGATTTTGTTTCGTCCAAGGCAATAGAGAAGATTGAGCAAGCAGGAGGCGAGGTTGTTTCTCTTCAAAATAAAAAAACAGATAAACCAGAAAATAATAAAGAAAAATCAGATGAGGAGAATTAGAAAAGTTCCTTTAAAGCTTAAAAAATAAAAAAAGCGATAAGCAGATAAGAATTATTTGTTTCATGAAAGGGTTTATTGAGCGAAAATGATTATAGATAAGATTGCTGATTTTGCGAAAGTGCTTCCAGAGGTAAAGAAGCCTACGCAGCAAAGAGTGCCATTTAACACTAAACTTAAGTGGACACTGATTATGCTTGTTTCTTATTTCCTTCTTTCCTTGGTACCTTTGTTTGGTTTAGGAGAAAGGGCGCTTCAACAGTTTGAATCTTTATCAGTAATCCTGGGGGCGTCCTTTGGTTCTTTAATGTCTCTTGGTATAGGACCTATTGTTACCGCATCTATTATTCTTCAGGTTTTGGTTGGAGCTGATTTATTAAAAATCGACATGAGCTCATCTGAGGGCAAGAAAAAGTTTCAGGCGCTTCAGAAGATATTTGCTATTGTTTTTGTGATTGTAGAAGGTGCTATTTATGTGTATCTTGGTGGTCTTTCTCCAGCTCCTTATTATGATCCCGCGAGCAATCATTTTATTGCGAATCAAATAGAAGGTGCAATTGCATTAAGTGCTTTCCAGATTAGCGCTCTCAAATTTCTGCTTTTCTTACAAGTCTGCTTGGGTGGTTTCTTAGTTATATTAATGGATGATGTTGTATCTAAGTGGGGCTTTGGCTCAGGAATAAGTCTCTTTATTGTTGCTGGTGTGAGCAGGAGCATATTCTTGGGGGCCTTTAGTTGGATAAAGACGGATGGAGTACATTTTAACGGTGCAGTATTGGGGGTATTCCAGGCTTTATCAATGGGGGAAATTACCATTCTTTTAGATCAGGGTTCTCGAATCTTGTTCACTGTATTGGTGTTCGTGTTGGCTGTATATCTCCAGTCCATGAAAATAGAGATACCTTTATCTCCTGGAAGGGTTAGGGGATATTCTGTGAGATGGCCATTGAATTTTGTATATACTAGCAATATTCCTGTGATACTTACGGCTACATTGCTCAACAATATTGCTATGTTTACTGGTTTTATTGTTAAGAATGCGGCACGTGCTAGTCAGCTGCGTTTATTCTTCTCCGGCCCGAAGATAATTCAGAATCTTATTAATGCGAGTTTTACTCCAGACCTTATAGGAGCAATGTTTGTGTATCTTGGTTTGATGGTGGGCGGCGCTATATTGTTCTCTCTATTCTGGGTAAAGACTTCTGGGATGGATCCTGCTTCTCAAGCAGACCAGATTATCGGTTCTGGATTGCAGATACCTGGTTTTAGGAGAGACAAGAAGATTTTGGAGAGAATACTTAGCAAGTATATCTGGCCTTTGACAGTATTGGGTGGTGCTTCAGTCGGTTTCCTTGCTGCTTTTGCAGACATGACAAATGCGTTATCTAGAGGAACCGGCATCTTGCTTTCAGTAATGATTATATATAAGTTGTACGAAGAGATAACAAGAGAGCATGCGGTTGATATGCCTGCTCCTCTTAGAAAGTTTTTTTCAGTGTGAAAAGAGGTCTGATTGAAGAAAATGGCTTTTGATGCGATTTTGAATTTCTTACTTGGTTGGCTTACCCATTTTCATCCTACTTTGGCATTATTTATCTTTGCTTTTATTGTGGCTTTGATTACTACTTTGGCTTTCAAGTATTTCTCTGATCAGAAGGAGATGAAACGCCTGAAGTCTGAGATGAAAGAGCTTAGAACGGAGATGAAGCACCAAAGAAGCGATCCTAAGAAAATGATGGCTACTCAAAAGAAACTCCTGAAGCTTCAAGGCCAATATAACAAACATATGTGGAAGGTAAATCTTTATACAATCATACCAATAATCATCCTTTTTTCATGGCTTAACTCTCATTTCTCATATTTTCCTCTTGAGCCAAACGAACCTTTTAATGTGACGTTGATTTTTGATTCGAATAAATCAATTGAAGATGTTGAAGTACAGTATCCAAAGGAATTTGTCTTGTTAAACAATACGCCAATAAATGCCAGCTCCCAAGAATTGTTTTATACTTTTAAGGCTGATAAAGGGAGGTATAATATTTCTGTAATTTATAATAATCAAACATACTATAAGGAAATAATTGTTACGGATCAACAAGAATTTGCTGAGATTAGTAAAAGAATAAAGGGTTCTTCTTTGAAAGAGATAAAGTTATCTAACAAGCCAATGAAAATCAATTTTGGTATTAATCTACATTGGATTTTTGCGTACATTATTTTCTCAATGATAATTAGCCCAATCCTTAGGAAACTATTTAAGGTCTATTAAGCAATTAGGTTCTGAATATTAGAATTTAAGATATTCCTCTTTGCATATTCTGCAGTCTGATTAATGGTAAAGAGCATATTTCTTTGTAGATATCCTGTGCTTAATCGCTTTGATTAAACAAAAGTTTAGAGTCATCTCCAATATTTACCTGATAGGGGGTGGCTTGCGTAAAACTATCATGGCCTATGATTGAATTGATAATGTTGATGTCTTTTATTGTCGCCCCATTATTAACAATGGAATTCTTGATTATTGAGTGGGATATCTCTGAATCGTCTGCAACTGATACATAAGGGCCAATAATCGAATGGTGTATCTTTGCCTTTTTGGAGATGAAAACAGGTGGAATCAAGATGTTATCTTTGACAATTACAGGGTTTTTTGTAGTACTATGCTTCTTAAGTATGTGTTGATTTGTTTCAAGAAGGGCCTGGCTGGTTCCACAGTCAAACCAGTTATCTATTTCAAAGGTGGTCAGTTTGGCTCCCCAATCTACCATCTTCTGGAAAGCATGCGTTATCTGATATTCCCCTTTAAGAGTTATGTTGTTCTCAATCAAATAGTCTATTGCCTTAAACATCATTTTATAGTTTCTGATGAAGTTCACACCAACCAGTACTTCGCTAGTACGAATAAAGTTTGGTTTTTCAATCAGTTTCTTTGCATATTGACCCTCTTTCTCAACTATACCAAATCGTCTTGGGTCATCTACCACTTTAGTTCCTAATGAACCATCTGTTCCAGGTTTAAATGCAGGCTTAATATCCCCTTCAAATAAGGTATCTCCATAAACTATAAGCACAGGGTTATGGATAAGGTCTTTGGCCATCCCTATAGCGTGTCCTAACCCCTTGCGATGCTTCTGCTCAACAAATGTAAATTTAACATCAGGATGGGCCCTTGGAACATATTGTTTTATCTTTTCACCGAAGTATCCAATAATGATAACGATGTCTTTGATTCCATGAGATATTACAGCTTCAATAATATGGCTTATTATTGGCTTTCCACCCACTGAAACAAGCGCTTTTGGTTTATTGTGGGTTTGAGGTCTTAATCTCGTACCAACCCCTGCAGCTGGAATCAGTGCTTGGATAGTTTCATTGTTTGCTTTTTTTGCCATTTTACGACTTTCCAATAGTAATTTCTTTAGTTTTTAAACTTTTCTCCTTTGAACTTCTATTATTTTTAATGGCAGATAGGACAAGTATTAAAAAGTGTTTTCCTTTTACCACTAATATGTTTGTGAGAGTTAAGAAGATAGGGAAGCATAGGTATGGGTATTTGGTGGAGAACAAGTGGACAGACGAAGGAGCAAGGCAGAAGAATAAGGCGTATTTAGGTAGGATTTTCTTGTTTGATGAGCTTTTGGATTTGAGGTCATTATTTGCTGAGGACTTGTCTGAAGAGCTTATGAATAATAACTTTAAGGAAGGTATAGAATTGCTTTTAAGGCGTTTGTTGTTGCATTTGGGCTTTGAAAGAAAAGGTAAAAGGTTTATAAAAAAGGATTTTTTGGTATATAAAAATCAGGTTAGGAGAGGGAAGAAGAAATGTGTTTTGGAGCTTCATCATGGGTTCCTGTGTGCTTTCACATTAAATCAATTATTTTCCTTGTCCTATGAAGGTGGTTCTTTGAGGAATTGGGGATTCAGATTGGCTAATACAATAAGCCTATCAGGCATTCCGATTTCAAAAGAGGAGTTTATAGGGCTTTCAGCTCGTGCTATCTCTGAATACGAGGTTAAGGTAAGAACAAAGGAGCTTGAGGACTTCTATTATTAGAGTCTATATTATGTTTGTTTATTCTTTTATTAGAAAAAAAGCGGACGGCTTTCTGGTTTTCCCGGCGAATGCCAGTACCTCCAGAACGTAGGCCGGCTTGACTTCCGAGTTCGAAATGGGATCGGGTATTGCCCGGCCACTATGGCCGTCCTATTATGTGGATAATGATGTCCTTTAAAAGTTTTACTATTTTTTTTGGTAAGTTTGTAGAAGATTTAAGGGTTGTTCGTTTTAAGGTGTTATAACTGGGAAAACATTTAAAAACCATATAGAACTTCTTCATTAAAAGCAGCCCCGTGGTGTAGAGGCCAATCATTCAGGCCTTTGGAGCCTGAGACCGCGGTTCGAATCCGCGCGGGGCTA
>CAZOKS010000023.1:0-15904 GCA_964580745.1 uncultured Methanosarcinales archaeon
CAATTCCTCCTTTTTTTATTATTTCTGCAGCCTCATCAATTTGTGATGGGCTTAATATTTTGGTATTTTTTTCCATGGTTTTTAAAGAATTTTGTAGATTGTTATAGGTTCAAATTCAATAGCTTCCATATATAACACTTTCTCTGCCTTTAGCCTTTTAAATATTTTTCTATTTTGAGAGATTTTTAGATTGTTCAGCTTAATTAAAGCAAACTTTTATTAAAAACCTATCACTTGCAGGAACAACTCGTTGTTGGTTGTTTCACTTTTTGATACAAATTATTATGGGTTATTTCAATTCTTGATATTGTAAGAAAATGAGTAAGAAGATGGGTAAGAAAATGAAAAAGAGATATTTGCTGGTGTTTTTGGTGTTTATGCTTGTTTTTTCATCTTATTCAGCTTTAGCTCAGTTAAATCAGTCCGATTCTAACAATACCGTAGAAATAAATGCTTTTGTTTCAGTAACCTGCCCTCATTGTGCAAAGCTTGAAGAATATCTTAATGAGATTAAAGATGATTATCCCTATCTTAAAGTTAATATCTACGAGGTAACACAGAACGAAGAAAATAGGCAATTGCTTATGAAGATGGCTCAGGATTATGGGATTAGTGTCCAAGCTGTTCCAACATATTTCATTGGGGGCCAGCATTTCGTTGGATATGCTCCCTCAATGAACCAAGATATAATTGATGCAATTCATTCTGCTTATAATAAGCTGACAGCAAATTCAACCTCCGCTGAAGTTAAAATCCCTATTTTTGGAAAGATTGATGCTACTGCTTTTTCCTTGCCCTTAATAACTCTTATAGTGGGGTTCGTTGACGGGTTTAATCCTTGTGCTTTCTTTGTGTTATTGTTCCTGCTCTCTATGTTGATACATCTAAAGAGCAGGAAAAGAATGCTTATTATAGGACTGACATTTGTATTTTTCTCAGGCTTGATTTACTTCTTGTTTATGTCTCTTTGGCTTAACTTCTTTATGATTACTGAGAATGTTAAATATATAACCCTTGTAGCAGGGATTGTGGCGTTATTCATCGCTTCAATAAACATAAAGGATTTTTTTGCCTTCAAGAAGGGGGTTTCGCTTACTGTATCCGATAAGCAGAGGAAGACACTCCTTTCAAAGATGAGAAAACTTCTCAAAGCAGAATCGCTTATTTCCATGTTGATTGGAACAATAGTTTTAGCGATAACAGCCAATCTTTATGAATTGTTATGCACCGTAGGGCTGCCAATGGTTTTTACCAAGGTCCTTGTTATGAATCACCTTAGCAGAATATCTTATTATCTGTATCTCTTATTTTATAATATCGTTTATCTTGTTCCCTTGCTTGCCATTGTATTGGTCTTTACCTTTACTTTAGGAAGCAAGAAACTCACTCAGAAACAAGGAGAAGCATTGAAGTTATTGTCGGGAATGATGATGTTGGCTCTGGGAAGCCTGCTTGTTTTCGCTCCAGAAGATATAACTAATGTTGCAGTTGATGTCGGCGCTGTTCTTTTGGCGATTGCGGCTACTGGGATTATTTTGTTAATTAGAAAGTCATATGAGAAAAAGAAGAGAAGAAAAGTGTCTGAAAGATAAAATTACTCAACCAAAATCTTTTTTAGTTCATCATTTAAATCAACTGTGTTAGTCATCCCATTGGGTATCTTCTTTATTATTTCCCTTTGTTCTAATCTATTGATAATCCGAGATACTTTTACCCTTGACAAGCCCGTATTCTTAACAATATTGGTTTGCGTATCCTTTCCTTTATTATCTATTAATGATTTGATAATCTTTCTTTCTTCTACATCAAGGAAACGCAAGGTTTGGCTCATATCCTTATGTATTTTGTCTATCTTTTTTTCATATTTTTCTGAAATAAAATAATAAGTAAGACTGCCAATAAACAGCCCAAAAAGAGAAATCATTACTATAACTAAAGATATTTCATTCTTCATTCGACAGCTGATATCACATAAAATTTTCTGGTTGATATATGTAACGGTAAAAAAGACTACTGCAGCAAATCCCGCGATTATGCCGATTATCAGCCAAAGCTGAATGAACTTGTTATTCTTAATCTTGTCATTGAGCGCCATTTTTAATCAATATCTTTAGCATGTTATAAAATTTTTCGTTTAATTAAATTATTGGTTTCTTGCAGTTAAGAGAAAATATTAAATAATTTAGATTCTGATGCTCTTCTATGGATAATCTTAATAGTCTTCCTTCTTGGATAAGGGTTGAGCCTTTTGATAAGCACTCTTATGAACAAACCTTAAATCTTATCAATAGGTATAATCTTAATACGGTTTGCATAGAAGCCAATTGCCCAAATAGATATCAGTGCTTTTCAAAGGGGACTGCAACCTTTATGATTCTTGGGGATGTTTGCTCCCGCAATTGCAGATATTGTAATGTCAAATCCGGAATTCCAAAACCAGTTGATGAGAATGAGCCACATAATCTCGCGAAAGCAGTAAAGGAAATGAGCCTTGATTATGCGGTAATTACAAGCGTTACCCGGGATGATTTGGAGGATGGAGGAGCAGGGTATTTTGTTAATGTTGTTAAAGAGATAAGAAAGCTTAGTCCATATTGCAAAATAGAGCTGCTAATCCCCGATTTTCAGGGTAGCGCTTCTGCCATAAAAAAAGTAGTAGATTCAAAGCCAGATGTTATAAACCATAATATTGAGGTTGTTAAAGGCGTATTTTCTAATCTGAGGCCTGCTGGGAATTATAATCTTTCCCTTTCGTTACTGAAGAAAATTAAAGAATTGGATAATACGATTATCACAAAGTCTGGCTTTATGCTGGGTTTAGGAGAATCAGAAGAAGAAATTTTGAATACAATGAAGGATTTGAAAAGAGCAGGATGTGATGTTCTTACTATTGGGCAATATCTTCAGCCAAGCAATAATCATGCTCCAGTTAATAAGTATTATACGCCTGAAGAATTTGATAAATTAAGGCAGAAAGGGCTTGAAATGGGTTTCTTATCTATTCAGTCAGGGCCATTGGTAAGAAGCTCCTATAGGGCAAAGGAGAGCTATTATGAAGCTAAGAGATAAATGGAGATTGTTAAGGATTAGGGAAGATAAAGGTGCTATGCAGATGGCTATCGATGAAGCGATGTTGTTGGCCAGAGCCCAGAATCTCGTGCCTAATACCCTTAGATTCTTTACCTGGAAACCTCCGGCACTAACTATAGGATATTTTCAGAGTTTAGAGCAAGAGATTAATGATTCAAAGGCAAAGGAGTTTGGGATAGATGTTGTAAGAAGATATACCGGAGGAGGGGCAGTATTCCATGATGCTGAATTGACATATTCCCTTGTTGTTCCTGAGAAACAGATTTCTTATGAGATTGTTGATTCATATGGCATACTATGCAGGGGCATTATAGAAGGGCTAAGAATATTAGGTCTGGAATCCGAATTCTATCCTATCAATGACATCTTGGCTGGTGGCAAGAAGATATCTGGGAATGCCCAAACAAGGAAGAGGGGTATTATTCTTCAGCATGGCACTATCCTTCTGGATGTAGATGTTAGAAAAATGTTTTCTCTTCTTAAGGTAAGCGATGAGAAGATAAGGGATAAGATGATAAAAAAGGTGGAGGAAAGGGTAACATCCTTAAAAAATGAGTTGGGCAGAGAGGTTTCTCTTGAAGAGCTGCAAGATGCAATCATAAAGGGCTTTGAGAAAGCCCTTAATATCGAATTGATTGATGGAGAGTTGAGTGATAAAGAGATGGAGCTAGCTGAAAAGCTCTATCAAGAAAAGTACTCTACTAAAGAGTGGAGTTATTTAAGATGAGAATACATATAGATTATAAGGTGCCAGGGGGCAAGTTATTGCGTATAGATGCAGAAGTTGATAATGATATAATAAAATCTGTTAAGCTTACAGGTGATTTCTTTATCTATCCTGAAAAGGGTGTTGTATTGCTGGAGAGAGCTCTCCAAGGCAAGAGAATCAGTGATATTGAAGAAACCTTTTATAAAGTTCTCAAGAAGAATAAGTTAAGGGTCATAGGGTTTGATGGCTCTGACCTTTTTGAGGCATTTTCTCGGCTTTGAGGGTATTCAATCGGATTCTTCTGTCGTTTAGGAAGTAGACATGGGAAGATACGAAAATCTCCGTAAGCAGAGTTTGCTTAAGATTTCTGTTTTTTATAACGTTCTCAACAAGCTTCTTATTTTTTCTGAAATGCTCATTTTCTATCTTTTTTATTCTTCTGATTACTGCTCTAATCTTATACAAATAAAACAAAAGTTTTAAATATTGTTTTGTGGCTAGACACAGTGTGTTGTTTTTGAGGCAATAATAAAATGGGTTTAATTTCTTTCAGGAGAGGTCAGGCTACCTTGTATATTATTCTTGCCTTAGTTGTAGTAATGATTGTTTCCCTTATTTTCATCTTTTTAAGACCTGGTGTTGATAAAGAGGAGATAGTGCCTCCAGATTACCAACCAATTTCAAATTATTTAGAGAATTGTCTGAGAGAGTCTGCTAAATCCTCTATTAAGGAGTTGGGATTCTTTGGTGGCTATTCCTATAATTACCGTGACGATTTTGTTATGGTTCCTCAGCAGCCAACCCTTTCTGATGGTGTTAATTTTCCGAGCAAAAGTGATTATTTCTTGCCATATTGGTATCATATGACTTCTCCAGATTCTTGTCTTTCTAATTGCGAGTTTGAATCACAGGTTCCTACTCTTGATATGATAAAGAACCAGCTTGCTTGGATGGTGGAGGAGGATATGAAAAGCTGTTTGGAGACTGCTCAGTCTGAGATGAATAATTATGAAATAAAACTAAAGGATGAGCCAATGGTTAATGTTACGCTTACTCAGGAGAATGTTATATTTGACCTGAAGTATCCTATGGACTTGCAGAAGGAGGGAAGCGAGTATCCTTCTAAATTAAGCAAGATGCGAGTTTCTCTTAAAGCTCCTTTATTAAAAATGTATGCTATTGCTAAAGAAGTAACTGCTTTGCATGCGGAATATTATCCTTATGAGAAATATGTAATTGATATGATTGTGGCGAATTCAGGCCTCTCTCAGGATAAGCTTCCTCCTTTCTATGCCTTGATGATAGGTTTTCATGCACCTGTGTTCTGGAACGCATTAGATATCAAGGAAAGATTGGGCAATCTTATGGCAACTTACACAAATCTTTTTATGTTGAATGGCTCCAAGAATTTCAGAACAATAGAAGGAGAGACAGAGTTGGATAGCTTGTTTTGGAAGAGGTTCGCGATTCAATTATATGGCATTGGGGATTTCAGCGATATCTCTTACAATGCTTATTTTGATCCTTCTTGGAACTATTACTTTACCTTTGGCGGGGATTATATTGCAGGACCAGAAACAATAGGCGAAGATTCTGTGTTGCCTATCCCACTGCCTATGTCGAGGTATGTTGTGCCATATGATATCTCAATGCCTTTGGTTATCTCGCTGACAGATGAAAATGCTTTGGAAGGGGAAGGCCTGAGTTTTAACTTTGCTCTTGAGCTGAACATAAGGGCTTCTGAGCCTTTCCGCTCTGAATCAGAGCTCTATGGCGGATTTGAGAGTCTTTTATGCTTGCCTCAGAATTATCAGTCCGAGAACTATACCATTAAGGTAGTGGATTATAAGGGTGAGGCGGTTGAAGGTGCTACTGTAACCTTTTCTTCTGGGGGAGAGACATGCCCAATCGGAAAGACAGATGAAAAAGGGGAGATTAATTCGAGGATGCCATGCGGTATGGGCTATATCTCAGCGATAAAGGAAGGGTTCCTTTCTAAAGAAGAGCCTGTTTTGATTCAGCCGGATTCTGGAGGAGATTTTGAGATAACTCTTTTGGAAGAGAAGACTGTTAAAGCAACTGTTAAGAAAATGGTGCATGATGGGAATTCCTTTAATTCACGACCTCAATATCTAGATAAGAAGGATATGGCTGTGATAAACCTGGAGAGAATATCCTCATCTGGGGCTCAGGATTATTCAAGGGTTTTAGTAATTAATGGGAGTGAGGCGCCCAAGAATCTAACACTTGTTGAAGGGAACTATAAGATAAATGGTTTCCTTCTGAATATGGAGCCCGTTACCATACCTAAGAAGGAGATTTGTATTGGTGTTAAACCTGTTTGTGTGGATACCGTAGAGTTGAAATCCTTTGATATGAACAGCACTTTTTTGGGCAAGGTAACATTTAATGAAACAAATGCTTGGCATTATGATGGAACAGAGGAAGGCATATTAACCTTCTACCTGTTTGCTTTTGATTCGATAAATACTTATGATGATTTAGAGCTTTTAGGGCAGATGGATGATTTGATGTCAAGGCATCTACCTAAACTCAAGCCGGAATTTTTGGAGGAAAGGTGAATAATATGAGAAAAACTCTTGTTTTTGGGATTCTTTTGATTTTTGCTTTGAACCTTTCGCTTGCTTTTTCAGTAAATATGAATTTGAGCATAGTAGGGAAGGATAATGTTGAGGGGATAAGGCGAATTGAGGATTATTCGCTGTTTAATATGAATTTCTCGGATGTAGAAGCAACTGAGATTCCTTCCAAAAGCATTAAAATAAATGATGTAACGGTAGAAGCTACCTGTACATCTCCCTCACAAAAGTTCTTTACTTGTGAATATCAAACCCCTGTTAATTATGTTACTGACCCTTTTATTAATTATAATGTCAAGCTTGAGATTGCGGGAAGGGTGCTTGCTTCCAAGAAGATGAATGTTTATGTGGATGGTTTAGGTCCAGAGATCTTAGATGTTAAAGGTATTCCCGCTGGATTTAAGCCCTCAGATTCATTTAATGTAAAGGTTACTGCGCGAGAGAAAGGTGTGGAAGGGGGAAGCTTTTGTTCAGGCTTTGATTATATAAGCATTTATCAGCACGACCCTTTGGCTCCTGTTGTCAAAAAAGAAGTAGAAACAGAGGATTGCTATGTGAGCAATCTTGAGATTGAGGTAACTGGTTCAAGCTTTTCTACGGGAAAACTTTGTGTTGCTGGCGTGGATGTGTTGGCTCAGGTAACCGAAAAACCAGTTTGTCAGGATATTGTAGTGGATTCTGAACCTCCTCATGTGCAGAATGTTGTGCTTTATAGTAATGGAAAACCTCTTGATTATGTTAGAGAGGGGGTAACATATGGGGTGGTGCCCAAAGTCAATATAACGGAGAATGGTGCGTTGGTTGCTTCTAAGGTAATTGCAAATTTCTCTTCCATCAATCCCGGTTATATCAAATTAAGACCTAAGAAATGCAGTGAGGTTGAAGAGAATCTTTACGAATGTGAATGGACTCAGTTGAACTTCAAACTGAATGAGGAGAAAGAGCTTCCTGTTGTAATAAATGTTACTGATGAGGCAGGTAATAGTATTAAGCAGGATTTCTCTTTTAATGTTCAACTTGATTCAAAAGGCCCGAGTGTTAATGAGATAACCACTTTATATGGCATGTATGAGGGGGTGAATTATTTAGGAGAGGTAAGCACAATTGTGCTGGATATTAGTGATTCTCAGTCAGGCATATCTCCTGAGAATGTTTTCATTGATGCTTCTGATGTAAAAGCTGGTTCTAAAATCAATCCGGATTATTGCGAAGAGCAGCTTTGTTATTTTGAGAATTTCAGGACTGGTTTGCCTCATGGCGGCTCTGGGGAGATAAAGGTTCATCCTGATTCAAGGGATGCTGCTGGCAATAAGCTTGATAGGTATGCTGGGGAAGGGTTTAATGTGGATAAAAAAGCGCCAGAGTTTTATAATGTCAGCTTTAAGAGCAAAGAGGGTATGAACGAGTTGAAAGGCGGAGATACTTTAGTAGTAACGGTTTTTGTCAAGGATGATACTCAGGTTTATATTAGCGGTAATTTTTCTAATGTGGCAAGAGGCGAGGTAAGGGAGAATGCATGTGATTTTGATTCGGGTGCTTCAATGTGGAAATGCGTGTTGGATGTGCCTGATTTGATTGGTGGCGCAAATGCTCAGGTTAAATATAAGATAAGGGACTTTACCAATAATTCTATTGAGAAGACTGCTAATGTGCTGGTTAATATACCTTATATGGGGCCTAACCCTGACTTTTGGGAGTTGACTGGGGTTGAAGTGTCTAAGCCTGGACTGGATGTTGAGGTAGCAGCTATGATTGAGCAGAATGTCTTTGTTACCTTTTTCTTTGAGGCTAAAGTAAGTGATAATTTGAAACTTGCCGAGATGAAGGTAATATCTTGCAGTGGAGCGGATTTTGAAAACTTTAATGTTATGCTCCCCGATGTGCTTGGCAATTCTGTGTCTGTTCCTGTTGTTATGAAGGTAGCTAAGGGAGAATTAGACCCCAAAACAATTCAAGCGAGCTGTAATTTAGAGTTATACACAAAGAGAGGCAAACAGCTCACTGCTAATGCAGAGAAGGAGGAGATAGAGTTTGAGATTCCTGTTTTTGAAGGCATTTCAGGGATGTCCTCCTCCGATATGACTGAAAAGATAAAGAATCAAATAGAATGGATAAACTCAGCTACTGCTGTTGCTGATTTTGTAAAAGATTTTTTTGATATTTCTCACAATCTTTGTACTTGGTTAGACAGATTCTCTAAAGGAACGGCAGTTTTTAATGAAGTTGGAGAAGTTTTGAAGGATGTTCTTTCTACATTTGGATTGGGAGGGGTTGCTCAAACATTGGATGCCTCAGTGATAGCTACCACACTTGGTGAAGATACTACAGTTAATTTAATGGGCCGTTTTTGTGGTTTTATGGCCTGTGAGGGTAAAGGAGTTGTGGACGATTTAAAGCTAGAGAATATAAATCTCTATGATCTTCCTGCTAAATATGGATTATATGATTTTGGTAATCCTAGCCCAGGGGATAGCTTATTATATGATATTTTAACTGGTTGTGTCCCAGGGGTTGTTTATGGGTTGTATGAGTATTTGGAGATTGAATGTGCGCGTTTGGATTGTTATGGAACTGCCTTAGAGAAAGGAAGTTCTATGGAGTATTGTGAACAACTTACTGGTTTTGCTTATTGCCATAATATCGTTGGGGATGTTCTTAGTGCAGCCCCAACTATTAATGCTTGGAAGGAAATTGGTAGTGCTGCTCAGGATTTCTTTGGGAATCCTATCTCTTTTCTTGGAGGCATAGTTTCTTTCGTTTGTGGGTCTGATGCATTTAATCCTTCGCCAACTACGACTTTGGGTTCTTTTTGCAGGGTTAGCAATCTTGTTATGCAAAGTGTAGATTTGGGCAATCTTGTTTATACTGGTTTTGATTTGAGCGAGAGGTTGTTTAGCAGCAATGAAGAGACAAAGAGCTATTGCCGTCAAGTAATAAACAAGTATTCTAAATATATTGATTAGGTAAAATGAGATTCCAACAAGGAGAAGAAGATGCATACAATGATAAGAGGAGGTTGCTTCTCGGACTTATCGTTTTGATAGTTTTTATTATCATTGGCATTGTGGTTTATTTTATGCTTGACTCCGGTTTAATCTCTATTCCTAAACCCAATATAGAAGAGCCAAAAGATACTGATTCTGAAAATAAAACCGATGGAAGCAGCAATAGTACAGATTCTGGCAATGATTCTGGAATGGGAGGGGAACACCTGGAATTTGATGTTATATTTATAAAGGATTATGATGATATAACGCTTAAGCCAATTGTGCGAGAGAGTTCAGATTACTTTTGGGATGATGACATTTGGATTTATGTTAATGTGTCTGATTTCGGTTTCTATCGGGGCAAGGATTTTAAGTTTGTGATGCTGGAAGGTGCTTTAGATGTTGTAGGCCCAACAGGGGAGAGGATTGCGCCTTTCTCTGATGAGGATGCGATTGATTTTGAAGCCAAGGTTAAGCCCGATGTAGATATGATACCGTTCTTCCTGACTATAGATACGAATTATCCTCAGCTTAAGCAATATGGCTTAGTTGGCCGCTACAAGCTTACTTTGACCATCACAGATTCGATATTAGAAGAAACGGAATCGAAAACTATATATTTCAATCTCAATAATTGGTGATTATGATGGATTTTCCTAGGAAAAGAAAGGCGTTGTGGTTTTTATCCTCTTTTGCAGTCCTGCTGTTCCTTTTAACATCTTTTTCTGGCTCTGGCTTTGGTGCAAATGGGGATAATTGGAATACAGGAAATACGGAAGAATTCGTTGCGGTAACTAAGGGTTATCTAAGCGGTTTACAAAATTTTGATGTATTAATAGATTATGATTCTTTTAAGTCTAATTTAGATAGTGAGTTAGAAGGGAATGTTCCAAAAGACTATAATAAATTCTACGAGGCGGTTATGGAAGGCGAGGACTACGGTAATCATGTATCTGCTGCTTTTAGCAAATATATAATGGAAAAGGTTGAAGGTGATAAGAAGTCTGATTATGCCGAAGAAGCTTATTATTATTTAACCAAGATTGGTGACTCTCAGGAATCTGATGCTGAGAAATATAAGTATTATGAACAAGGGGCTAAGGTTGTTTTGGAGGGTTTAGACTTCAATGCTAATAATTATGAAGAGGTTAAGTCTGAGTTGTTTGATGTTTTGGATGATGCATATCATGAGTTCTGGATGAGTAGAGGAGAAAAGCAAGATGATAGCGAAGAGGCTTTTTATGTGGACATATCTGTATCCGGAAACAATAAGGCAAAAGCCTTACTCTACCTGTGGACATTTGAGAATACAGGTGATGGAAAGTATGCAGAGCGTGCTTCAGAGATGTTCGAGATTCTTGCGGGGGATGTTAAAGATAATTTAGATAAAGCATTATTGTATGAGCTGGCAGCAAAGACATTGCCAGAGCCAACTGAGGAAAGGAGAGAGGAGAGATACGAAAGGGAAAAAAGAAGGTTGATGTTAGAGTCCTACAAAGCTACTCACAAATATTTAGATAAACTAACGGATCCTGAGACAAAGTACTTTGGTTTGAAAAAATTAGCAAAGGCTATTTCTGAGTTAAAGGATTATGGAGATGGATTAAAGGATGAGCAGGAATTGTTTGACGAAGTTGTAAAGTCTATTAAAGATATAAATAACTTAGGATATTTCTCTTGGCGATTGAGGGAAACAGTGGACGCGATTAATCTGGGCAAGTCTATTTCGGATAAATTATATCGGGATGTTGCTTTTTATCGTGGTATTGAGGATTGGTTTGATGGTGTTTTTGGAGAGATATATTCTTTCTTCGATGAGAGCACAATAGGTAAAATTCTTGCTGGAAAGTTTGAGGATATTTTCTGTGCAAACATTCTAAAGTTAAAGGGCAGCTCCTATTCTTCAACCGAAGATGGTCGCATGGGCAGCTTTATCGCAGGAAACCGAAGAAAGATAACATACAACGATGGCAGTGTTGAATACCTTTATAAGATAACATTTATGATTGATACTGCTCTTGATTCTAAAACCGGCAAGATAAACTATTCTATTAAGGTTTATGATGCGAGCGGTAATGGATACCATCTTGACCTTGATGAAGACGGCAAGGCAAATATATGGATGGAAGTAGAAGATTCATATTCTTCTACAAGGGAACAGCCTCTTGCTTGGTACTCCTCAAAAAGATTTGAGCAGGCCTGCATTGAATTCTATAATGTGGATAATTTTGTTTCCCACTTCAAAGAGCTCCTAAAGAAGAACAACAACAAGATATGTACCAAATTGGCAGAAGCCGACATAGAATATGTAAACCAGCAAGACTATAATCTGGGGAATACCCAGCAGGATGATGATGAGGATGACGACTGTGCGAACTGTTAAGCAATACCTGATACTCTACCTTTTTGACTTCCTTATCATATCTTTTCCTATTTTTCTCTTAAGATATGTCTTTACAAGCCTTTCGTCATCGTTGTCAAATCTTATGCGTTTGGCTCAATTGAACTTCAGTATGACTCCGACAGGATTAGAACAGGCTAAATCCTCTTTGGGCTATATCCAGTTTAATCTTTTCTTGATTGTGGCAATAGGAGTTTTCTTAGTGTTCTACTTATTCTTTATTCCTGTCATTAGACGGGTCCAATATAAGAGAATGGTCAAGAAACCATTGACATTCTGGCGTTTCTACCTTATTTCCTTATTCATGCCCTTTATCCTTTTTATAATATTATATGCCTTTGGCAGCATATTCAAATCTACCCTTTTAACATCTCTTATCGCTGTATTTTTATGTGTTTTTATTTTCAACCTTTTGAATGAGAAACGGTTTGGCTTCAAGAAGAAATTGTTCTCTAAAACCAATCTATGGCAGATAGCAGGGTTTTCACTTGTTCATTTGGCAATGCTTTACCTTGTTCTTAAGTTGTTGCTTCTTAATCTTTATCTTTTCATAGTGTTTGCTCCGCTTATTTTCTTGGTAAATCGCATTCTTTTTCTAAAGCATGGCTGTAATCTTCTTTTAATAAATAAGTGAAGAAGCAACGAAACCTTTAAATATCACTACTACTACACAGTCGTTACATAAGGGGGTTTAAAAATGAAGAGATACATATCATTTTTGTTGGGAATAATGTTAGCTATTTCTCTGGTTTATGCAATAACCTTGGAGCCAGTAGGCGATAAAGTTGTGCAGGAGAACCAGACATTAGCTTTCACTTTAAATGCGACAGGAAACATCAGCCAGATTATATATGGAATAGAGACTAATGCTTCAGGGTATTCCTTTGATGTTACCACAGGAGTATTCAACTGGACGCCGGACTTTAATGCTGCTGGAACCTATTATGCCAACTTTACGGCAACAGAAAGCGTGAATGCAAGTGTGTTTGATTCTGAAGAAATAACGATTACAGTTTTGAACAGGAATCGGTTGCCGGTTATTACCAGCACTCCTAATAATAAGGCGTATCTAAACAGGGATTATTCTTATGATGTAAATGCAGAAGACCCTGATGGGGATGAACTTGAGTATGTTCTTGTTCAGAAGCCAACTGGTATGTCCATTAACCAAAGTACTGGCCTTATTACCTGGACAGCACCTTCTGAACCTCAAAGTGTTGGTGTCTCAGTTAAGGCATACGAAAAGGATAATCCCGCTGCCTTTGACATCCAGCAATATACTTTAGAGGTCTTGGAACAACCGTCTAGATTAAGGATTGTTGATGGGGAAGTTGAGGTAGAAGGTTATGATGATGACGATGATGATCTTGACGAAGATGGAGGAACGTCCTTTGATGCACATCCTGGTGATGCAGTGAAAATAAGTCTTGATGTGGAGAACTATTATGATGAAGATATCTTTGAGGAAGAGCTTGACTTAGAGGATGTCTACTTTGAATTGACCATAAAGGATTTTGAGGATGAGGGTGAAGATGACCTTGAGATAGAATCAAATGAAGAAGACATCAGACCTAATCATGATGAAACCCTCTATGTTGAGTTCGATGTTCCGTATGCAATTGAAGAAAAAGATTATGATGTTTATATTAAGGTCTACGGCGAGGATGAAAGAGGCGAGGATTACTTTGTAGAAGTTTCCTATACTTTAGAGATAGAGAAAGAAAGGCATGCCCTTTTAATGAAAGGAGCAGATATGTTCCCTAAAAAAATCTTTGCTGGTGAATCCTCCAGAGTTACAGTGATGGGCACAATCCAGAACATTGGCTCAAGGGATGAAGATGATGTTGTATTGAAGATTCAATCGCCTGATACCGATGAGTTTAATTTCGTAAAATCTGGTATTGAGTTGGACTCTGACCCCTATGATGACGATAACAGTTATAGCATAGATAAGACCTTTGATGTGCTTATTGAGGAACCAGGCACTTATGAGGTTGTTATTCAGGGAGAGATTCCAGGCAAGGATGCAACAGTATACAAAATATTTGATTTAGTGGTGGAAGAAAGGCCAAAGTCTTCTGGGGAAGATACGGAAGATACCGTTGAAGAAGATGATACAAAAGAAGATGATAGTACCGAGATAGTTTTCCCAGAGGAGGAAGAGGAGGAAGAGAAGGAGGAAGAGTCCTCACAAGAGATTATCAGGGAGATTCCTTTTACAGAGACACCTATGTTTATAGGGATTTTAATCGGAACCGTCGGCCTTTTAGTCATCATCTTGATTTTGATGCTGATTGTTTTGGCTAAGAAGTAATATTTTTTTCTTTTTTATCACTTTCTTCTTTTTTTGGGAAAGCTTTAAAAATATAAACCACGATAGTCTTCTTAATGAAAAAATATGATGTTCTTGTGGTTGGTGGAGCAACGATAGATGTTTTTGTTGATACTGATTTCGCTGATATAAAGGTTAATAGCGATGGTATGGAAGAGGAATTTATAGCGTATCCAGAGGGCTCTAAACTCAGGATAAACCGTCTTTTCTTTTCAACTGGTGGTGGAGGCACGAATGCAGCTGCGGGCTTCTCAACAATGGGCTTGAAAACCGGCTTTTTAGGAATTGTTGGTTCGGATGAAAACGGCTCAAAGATTATCAGGGAATTAAAGAAAAATAAGGTCGATTTCTTAGGGAAACGCTCAAGAAAACATCCTTCGGGCTATTCAATCATTTTGGATAGTGTAGGGCATGACAGAACTATTTTATCTCATAGAGGGGCTAATGAACACCTTTCAGTAGATTCAAAAACACTCAACTCTTTTAAAACCAAGTGGGTGCATCTTGCCTCTCTTTCAGGCCAATCTCTTAACGCCTTAAAAAGAATTGCAGAGCATTGCAGGGAAAACAATGTTCCTTTTTCATATAATATTTCAACATATGTGGCAAAGAACGGTCTTATTCCAATAAAAGATATAATTGAAGGATGCTCTGTTTTTATCCTTAATAAAGAGGAAGCCGGCTATTTGCTCAGTTCTTCCCAAACCAAAGAACGAATTATGCTGAAAAAACTCAAGAATGAAGGTCCTTCTGCTGTTGTGATTACTGACGGAAAAAGAGGTATATTTGCTCTTGACTCCTCAGATAAGTATTACCGGGTAAAAGCCCATGATATTAAAGTGGTAGAAGGCACAGGCGCTGGAGATGCTTTCTGCTCTGGTTTCTTATCTGCCTTGATAAAGAAGCGTTCTTTCTCAGAAGCGCTTGAAATAGGCCTTGCCAACTCTGAGAGCGTGATTCAGATTAAAGGAGCAAAGAATGGTCTTCTGAGCTTGAGAAAGGCCAAGAAAATAGTTTCTTCAACTGCTTCTAATACTTCGTGAGCAAAGAAGCTCCAAGAAGATTCGCTTTTGGAATATTGTTTCTCTTAATTATGGGCCTTTTATGTATTAATCCATTCTTTGTTTTTATGGCTTTTATTATATGCTTCTTCAACAAACTCCAGGAGTATGAAAGTCCTCCTCCGAACACGATTACATCAGGGTCATAAGCCAGGATTATGTTTCTTGAGAGGTCGCCAATTAGGGTACCAATCTCTTTAAATCCTTCCAAGGCAATCTTATTGCCCTTCTTGGCCGCCTTTCCTACTTCCTGAAAATCCTCAACCTTGAGTTTCTTAGCATAATCTTTTTTTATCCTTTGGAATTCATCCTCAAACCTATTATCTCCATAGCTCCAATGCCCAATCTCTCCAGCATTTCCCCTTCCCTTGTATATTTTCTCATCAATGCACAATCCTCCTCCAATACCTGTGCCTAGGGTAACCCCAAACACATTCTTTCTGGAAGGGTTCTTATCCAATACTGCCTGAGCCAATGCGAAGCAGTTCGCATCATTCTCAACCTTTATCGGAATCTTAAGGATACTGAGCAACCTCTTAATATTGAATTCTTTCAGAAATGGAAGATTATGTGGATGCATTATTATCCCCTGCTTGTAATCGGCCGGCCCAACAGTAGAAACTCCAATATGACTTATCTTATGCCTTTTATATTCCTCCTCCGCATATTTTAGAAGTTCCTTTGTCTTGCTAATCAAAACCTGTTCAAACTCTTCGCGCTTGGA
>CAZOKS010000024.1:0-15441 GCA_964580745.1 uncultured Methanosarcinales archaeon
TTCTCTTACAACAATGTTCTTTTCCTCTAGATTTCGGAGCTTCCTTGAAATATTAACTTTGCTCATCTTGGTTGCTTTTGCAATCTCGTTCTGGTTGCTTTCCCCATTACTTATTAAAAACAGAACAATCTTTCTTTCCTTTTCCTCTAAGAATCTTAAGCAGTCTTTTGCCATTCTCTGAATCTTCTTTTCCCTTTTCACAATGCTGGAGAAAAGGAAATAAACTACCAAGCATCCAGACAATACAAAAACCGAGCAGAAGGCAACAATCATCAAAGGGATATTGATAGCACAATCTTGTTCTTGATTTAGGCTCTCCGTAAGAAATATACCTATAAGCGATATAGCGAGCAATAAGCTTAATATTGTGCTTACAATGAGGATAATGGGCAACTTTCTCTCATCTATATCTTTTAGCACCATTTTTTAACATACTTTGTTTCTCTTTTACCTATTTATCTTTTTCTATACTACATTCCTTTTTCTATACTACATTCAAACAGCATTTCCTTTTTTAGGCTGAATTCCGAGATGATTGTAAAAATGCGAAAATTATATAAATAACTATTAATAAAAAACACCTATTATGAAAGAAAGAGGCTTTTTTCAATTCAACGAATCTGAGCTGAGCGATGAGAAGCTTAACGAGAAAACCAAGAAACTTCTCTATTTCTTATCTGATAATGCTCGTCTTTCTAATAATGAGCTTGGAAGATTGATAAGGCTTTCAAGTGAAGGTGTGAGAAAAAAAATCTCCACTCTGGAAGAAAAGGAGGTTATTTGGCCTACTTCATTAATTAATTACAAAAAATTAGGCTATTCTGTTTATGGCATCTTCCTTCAGGTAAAGGAGATTGATCCTGATCAAAAGAAAAAATTCTATGATTTCCTCCAATCTGACTTTAGAGTTTTGGAAGTAGCAGAATTTACCGATAAGATTGATTTCTGCGTGAAGCTTTTGTTGAAGGATATGGATGAAGCTTCCTATTTTGTAGATAATATGGCAGATATCCTTTATGACCAGATAACTGAGCTGGAGATATTTGATATCAAGGATATGATTGTTAATAGAAGTGTGCCTTGGGTATATACCGAAAAAGAACATTTCAGGAAAATTGAAGATAAGAAAAAGAACACAGATCAGATTCATGAATTGGGAAAGATTGATGAGGGCATATTGAACGAGCTTATATCAAATTCTAGGGTAAAGATAACCAAGATGAAGCAGAACCTCAAGACCGATATGAGCATAGGTAATCTAATATATCGCAAGAAGCATATAGAAAACTCTGGCATTATCGATTCATTCTCAGCGAAGGTAAACCTTTCAAAGTTCAGTATTCACGGTTATTATGTCTTGCTAAGCCTCAATCTCGCGACTCAGGAATCAAAACATAAGTTTAAGGCTTTCTTGGCTGAGAAGCCCTATATCTTGGAAGCATTCCATGCTATAGGGAAATGGAATTACGTAGCGGTTATAGCCACAAGAAATCTTCGTGTGCTTCAGGAATTCATTAATAAGACGCGGACGAGTTATCATGAGAAGCTTTCAAATATAGATGTGTTAATAATGTATCATAGATTGATGTTTCCTTCTCCTGTCAAGATTGTAAAGGATGATTAAGGCTTCTTCTCAAGCTTTGCTATACGAAAGATTTATTAATGGAATTATTTTTCGCATTTAAAACAATAGTTCATAAACATTCATTTGGGGAAAACACAAATGGCTTTTAAACAAAGAGATAAGAGAAAACATACACAGGAAAGTTCGGAAGCCTTAAAGAATTTCCATGATGCTCATTATAAGGAGCTTATGCTTATTCCTATAGCCCTTTTTGTTATAGCTATAATCATTCTATCGATTAATTATGCAACTACCGGAGAGGTAATCTCCAGAGGCATTAGTCTCAAAGGTGGAATCTCAATCACTTTTAACAAGCAGATAGATATGTCAAGGGCTGAACTTCAGAAGCAACTTTCCTCAAGATACCCCGAAACAGATTTAGTTGTCAGGGAATTGAAGTCTGTTGGCGTTTCCACTTCTTATATCGTAGAAGCTGCTCTGGATGAATCCCAGGTAGAGGAGTTCATGTATGTTCTTGAGGATATTATTGGTCCATTGGGGGAGGAACAGTATTCTGTTGAAACAATAAGTTCTTCGCTTAGTAAAAACTTCTTTACGCAGGTTGTCAAAGCCCTGCTCTGGGCTTTTATATTGATGGCTATAGTTGTATTCATAATTTTCAAGGACTTTGTGCCTTCCATTTCCGTAATTATCTCAGCAGTAAGTGATATTGTTGTGACCTTGGCTTTAACCAATTTTCTTGGCTTTAAAATCTCAACAGCTGGTATTGCTGCCTTTTTAATGTTGATTGGTTACTCTGTTGACTCTGATATCCTTTTGGTAACCCGAATGACCAAAAGGAAGGTTGGTGCAATCTTTGATAGGATTAAATTAGCCTTTAGCACCGGTATGACCATGTCCATTACCACATTAACAGCAGTGGGTCTGGCTTTTCTTTTGTCAGGTTCGGATGTAATAAGGCAAATCATGGCAATAGTATTCTTGGGAATTATGGTGGATTTGATTAATACTTGGATATTGAATGTCGGTATCCTTAGGTTGCATTTGGAGCGAAAAAAATGAGCAAGTTAAAGATGCTTTTTAAGGAATGGAGAATCTGGCTTTTGATAATCTCCTTAGTATTCGCTATAGTAGCTATAAATCCACATTTCTTTAGAGAGGGAGTAGCTATACGCTCAGTTGTGAAAGGCAGTCCTGCTTACTATGCTGACATGACTGGCCCTTCCCCAAATACAATGCCCGTTATGAGAGAAGTAATCCTTGAGATGAATTCACAACCTATTGGGAATATGGATGATTATTATGAATTTACCAACTCTCTCAAAGAGAACCAGTCTGTCTTTATAAAAACAAACAAGGGAGAGTATTTTTTAGAGTCTGTTCCCTATAGAAATGGCACTCCTTATCTTGGTTTGTCTGTTTATGAGGCTCCAAAGAACAATATTAAGATGGGCTTGGACCTTGAAGGTGGAACAAGAGCCATACTCAGACCTGAAACCAATAATACTCAGGATTTGCAATCCTTTAATGAAGATATCAGTATAGTTATTGAGAATCTCAGAAAGAGATTAAATGCATATGGCCTCTCGGATATTACAGTAAGGTCGGCTACTGATTTGGAAGGCCGAACTTTTATAGTAGTGGAGGTTGCTGGGGCAAACGATGAAGAGGTTAAAAACCTTTTATCTCAGCAAGGAAAGTTCGAAGCCAAGATAGGAAATAAAACTGTCTTTAGAGGAGGCACAGATATTCTTTCTGTTTGCAGAACCTCTCAGTGCAGCTTTGCAGTAGATCCTAATCAGGGCTGTTCCAAGATTGCTTCTGACCAGTACGTGTGCACCTTCTCCTTCGCAATCACCCTTTCCCCTGAAGCTGCTCAACGCTTTGCTAATATCACAAAGGACCTTAGTGTTGTGTCAGGGCAGGGCGGACAGAATTACCTTAATGAAACCATTAAGCTTTATCTTGATGATGTTTTGGTCGATTCCCTGAATATCGCTGCAGATTTGAAAGGAGTAGCTCAAACCAGGATATCTATCTCAGGGCCAGGTTATGGGTCCACAAGAAATGAAGCAGCAGAAGCCAGTGCCGCTAATATGCGCAATATGCAGACAATATTGATGACTGGAAGTCTTCCTTTAAAGCTTGAGATTGTAAAGATGGATTCTTTGTCTCCTTTGCTTGGAAAGGAATTCCTCTTCAATTCTCTTAAGATAGCTATAATAGCTATTTTAGTTGTGGTTGGTATTCTTATGTGGCGCTATAGAAGGCCGGCGATGACCGTGCCAATAGTAATAGTAATGTTATCTGAACTGATTATTACTCTAGGCACTATGGCTGCATTTGGCTTTAATCTTGACTTAGCAGCTATTGGAGGCCTGATAATTGCTATTGGAAGCGGCGTAGATGATCAGATAGTTATATCAGATGAGCTTCTAAAAGGCCTGAAAAATGACAGATTTATCAATTGGAAGAAGAAATTAGCTGCCGCTTTCTTTATTGTAATGGGAGCATACTTTACCACAGCGGTTGCAATGGTGCCTCTCTTATGGGCAGGAGTTGGATTGTTGAAAGGATTTGCAATAACAACCCTTACAGGATTAACAGTAGGAATATTGATAACCAGACCTGCTTTTGCTAAAATGGTTGAGATTTTGGCAAAGGGTTAAGCTATTTTGAAAAAATCCTATTTTTTGCATAGTTTAATTTAATAAGATTCAGATCCTTATTCTTTGAGTGGTTATATGGATGCTGATAATCTAGATATTAGGATAAGTGCCGCTAGTTTAAACAAAATATGCTTTGATGATAGATACCTCTTAATTCTCAACAAGAATCGGCTTGAGAAAGGTGATACGGTTTATACCCCTGTCGGAGGAGCCATAAAGGTAGATAATGAAGGCAAGAAATACCTTGCGCAATTAGGCGCGAATTTTGAAGATGATAACGATCTCCGGCTGTCTATACCAAAATACAACCTTCCTAAGTTTGAAGAATGGTTTAGAAAGAGGGAAAATAGAGAAACCTCTCCTTTTAGGGAATTGGAGGAAGAACTAGTGAAGGAGTCAGGCTTGTTGAATTCCCTATCTAAAAAGGATGTCGAATTCTATTACTTGGGTAATTATCAGATGAAAGAGACAACAGATAGAACAGGGCATGAAGGAGAAGAAACCCTTAGATACTTAGAGGTTTATTATACTCTTTTATCAGATGAAAAGAAAAAAGAAATTTTAAACAAAGTTGAGAAAAATGATTTGGTTTCTCTTGTTACTAAGGAAGAGATTATGAATGGGATGATGAAGGATGGAATTCTAATAGGCAGTAATGCTCTCCCATTGATTATACAGTATAACACTGATTTTTAGATTAATGTAATCAAAAGTTATTTATACTTCTCTTATAGAAATTATGGTATTATGAAAGAGCAAATGAAAATCTCTATAATAATTCCTACTAAAAACGAAGAAAAGGTTTTGCCGTCGCTCTTAATGTGTCTTAATAATCAGACTTTAAAGCCTTATGAGATTATTGTGGCGGATGCATTTTCTGAAGACAATACTCGAAAGATAGCTCAGAAGCATGGATGCAAAGTAGTTGAAGGGGGATTGCCTGGAAAAGGCAGGAACAATGGTGCTAAAACGGCCAAAGGGGATTATCTTTTTTTCTTTGATGCTGATGTTAAAATAGACAACCATTTTCTTGAGAAGGCTTCTAAGGAGATCCTTAAGAGGGGATATCAAGTAGGCACATGTTTTAACATTCCTTATTATCTGAAAAAGGATAAGGGCTATAACTCCGCTTTTGTCCGTCTCCAAGACAAATGCATCTATTTTTTTCATAATTATGGATTGATACTGGGTAATCTGTTTCATTTTCCTATGGCTACAGGTACTTTTATTTTCTGCAATAGAAATCTGTTTAGGAAATCGAAAGGTTTTGATGAATCTATTGCTATCTTTGAGGACTCCGAGATGGTTGGAAGATTAAGTAGAAAGGGAAAGTATGGTGTTCTTAGAAGCGTTTCTGTTCTGGTTTCTACTAGGAGGTTTGACAAGAAAGGCAGGTTCTTATTTCCGTTATATATGGGAACAAGAAGCCTGCTCAGACCTATGTTAGGTGAGGTAAGAAACTCAGATTATTTTTCTGAACAGGAGGAAGAAAGTAAAAACAAAAAATAAAAATTAAGCTTAGACCACTTGATTAGAATTACTTTTTCTTCTTAGTAACTTTTCTTTTCGTTGTTTTCTTTACAGTTTTCTTCACTGGTTTCTTCTTGGTTGTTTTTTTAGTGGTCTTCTTTGCTGTCTTCTTCGTTTTCTTTGAAGCAGCTTTCTTTTTTACCGGTTTCTTCTTAGCAACCTTTCTTTTAGTTGTTTTCTTCACTGTTTTCTTTACAGTCTTCTTCACTGGTTTCTTCTTAGTTACCTTTTTCTTGGTTGCTTTCTTAACCGGTTTCTTTTTTGTGCTTTTTTTAGCAGACTTTTTAACTGGCATGTATTATCGCCTCTTATATATCTTTCTCTAATTATATTTATAAAGATATTTGATTCATATCTTTTGCTGGGTTTTTATATACGAGTTCCTTAGGAACGGAATTTTTTTGTTTTCTTTTTTTGGGCTGTTTTGAGCACAAGTTCTGGTTTATCGAGGAGAATATTAACAAATAAACAACTTTTTTTGGCGTTTAATCCTTACTGTGTTATTTTTAATCACATTTCTGTTAATTAATCTAACTCTGAAGAGAAGAGATTTTATATTCGAGTTCATATCTCAGTAATAAGATGTCTTACATCTCCCTTAATCGTTTAATCCTTTCTTCTATCGGCGGATGTGTGGAAAACATATTTGAGAGAAATTGTTTCTTGCTTCCCAAAGGATTCTCAATAAATAGAGGAGCTACCGCTGGTTCTATCTTTTTGATTGAGTGTTCTTGCTTGCTTATCTTTTCCAATGCATCTGCTAATCCATCCGGGTATCTTGTTAATATTGCGCCATTTGCATCTGCAACATATTCTCTATGGCGGCTGATTGCCATTCGGATTAGAACTGCAAATAATGGGGCAAGTATTGCAAGCGCAATCCCTATCATAATCAATATTAATCCTCCTGAATTCCTATTATTTGAGGATCTTCTTCTTCCTCCCCAAAGGAAACTTCTCAAAAGAATCCTGCTCAGGATTACAATTACCCCCGAAAGCATTATTGCGTATAGCATAATCATGCTGTCCCTGTTCTTTATATGGGAAAGTTCATGAGCTATAACTCCCTCGAGCTCCGTTCTATTCAGCTTTTTTAACAGACCTTCCGTTATTGCCACAGCAGAACTCTCTGGCTTTTTGCCTGTAGCAAACGCATTCAATCCCTCCTGTTGGATAACATATACTTTTGGAGGTTTCTTAAATCCTGCTGCTAAAGAAAGCTCCTCAACAACATTGATTAACTCTTGATGCTTGTTAGGATCAGCTGGTTTTGCTCCTCCCATCTTTAAGATAGCGTTCTCACCTATCCCTTGAATGATAAGGAAATAAATAAAAAAAACCACGCCAGCCATTATGGCACCCATCCAGGCGTTCTGGTAGATAAGCCCTATGGCTGCTCCCAATCCGCCGATAAGCACAAAGAAGAGAGTCATAATTATCATGGAAACGATAATGTTCCGTCTCTTCTCCTCAAACATGCTTCTGACTTTCATTTTTTTGAAGAACAATTAAAAAATTAAAAATCAACCTTGACAGGTTTCCTGTCTTTCTCATCAACCTCAAAAAATTCCTTCTCCTTGAAGCCAAACAGGGATGCAATTATATTTGAGGGAAATTGTTCGACCTTGTTGTTGAGGTACATTACCATATCATTGTAGTGCTGTCTTGCGTAGGCAATCTTGTTCTCTGTACTTGAAAGTTCTTCTTGTAGCTTCATGAAGTTTTCATTCGCCTTCAATTGTGGATAGTTCTCGCTCACTGCAAACAAAGATTTCAATGTGTTCTCCAACTGGTTCTCAGCTTTAGCCTTATCTTTTACACTATCTGCCTTTATCAATGCGGATCTGGCCTTAGTAATATTTTCCAAAAGCTCTCTCTCATGTTTCATATAGCCCTTAACAGTATTAATCAGGTTTGGTATCAAGTCGGTTCTTCTTTTTAATTGCACATCAATCTGAGCCCAGGAATTCTCTACTTCATTCCTTAGTCTCACCAGGCTGTTGTATAGACCAATGACAACACCTATGAGAATGACGGAAATTGCAATTAAGATAATAGTTCCTATCATTATTATCACCCATGCTTTTGGGAATAAAATAAATATTTAAATATTCGCATTTAATTCTTATCATTATGACTTGGATTGAACTTGATTTGGACAAGAGCATAGAAGAGAATGCTGAAGTCTATTTTGAAGAAGCAAAGAAGATGAAAAAAAAGAGTGAAGGAGCCAAGAAGGCTATAGAGAACTTTAAGAAGAAGCTTGAGGAATTAGAGAAGAAAGATAAGGCATTTAAAGAGAAGAATTCATACTCTCGCAAAGAGAGAAAACGCAAGTGGTATGAAAAGTATCACTGGTTTATCTCATCTGAGGATTTTTTGGTGATTGCAGGCAGAGATTCAACAACTAATGAAATCCTTATTAAAAAGCATACCGAGAAGGATGATGTTGTTTTGCATACAGATATGAGCGGCTCTCCTTTCACTGTTGTAAAGGCAGAGGGCAAGAAACCTTCTGAGAAGACATTGCAGGAAGCTGCAGATTTCACTGTTTCGTTCTCAAACGCCTGGAAAAAAGGAATTGCTTCATTAGAGGTTTTCTATGTTTCGCCTGACCAGGTAACAAAAGAGCCCAGTTCAGGGGAATATCTGCCTAAAGGCGCATTTGTCATTAGAGGAAAGGTTGAATATCTTCTGGGAAGGTTGAACCTTGCTATAGGTCTGTTACAGGATGGCCAAGCAATGATAGGTCCTCTTTCGGCTGTTGAGAAGCATTGTAAATCTGCTATTAAGGTATTCCCAGGCAAGAGCAAAACATCTGAGGTGGCAAAGAAAATTCAGGCTAAGTTTAAATATGATGACTTAGATGAGATAATAAGGCTGTTGCCTTCTGGCGGAGTAGACCTAAAATGAAACTAGATTCATTCAAACAAGACATTCTTGATGCGGTGGGCAAATCTTTAGGCCACAAAACGGATTTATCTGTTGATATGATTGGGAAACCTCCTTCTCAGGAGTTAGGGGATATTGCTTTTCCTTGTTTTTCCTTTGCCAAGAGCTTGAAAAAGAATCCTGCTCAGATTGCTAAAGAGTTAGAGAAAAAGTTAAGTTCTAATCTCCCTCAATTCATTGAGAAAGTGAAGGCTGTTGGTCCATACCTTAATTTCTTTATTAAACCCAGTTCTTTAGTGGAACTTTTATTAAAAGGGATATCTATTGAAAAAGCTCAACAAGCCAAGAAAATAATGGTGGAATATTCTTCTCCTAACACAAATAAACCACAGCATTTGGGTCATGTAAGAAATAACCTTCTTGGAATGACTGTATCAACCCTGCTTCAAGAGATTGGCAATAAAGTCATTAAGGTAAATCTCCTGAATGATAGGGGGATTGGCGTTTCAAAGGTAATATATGCTTATCTCTATCTTTCCGATAAAAAAGAGCCTAGTGGGAAGCCAGACCATTTTGTAGGAGACCTGTATAACCTGTTTAACAAAGAGGCAAGGAAGAATCCTGAACTTGAGGAAGAAGCACAGAGAATATTGGAGAAATGGGAGCAGGGCAATAAGGAAGTAATTGAGGCCTGGAAAAAGATAACCAAGTTTGTTAGAGAAGGTTATAAGCACACTTATGATAAGCTTGGATGCTCCTTTGATAAGGAATACTGGGAATCTCAGATATATAAAGAAGGAAAAGAGATAATTCAGATGGGGCTGAAAAAAGGCCTTTTCAAAAAAGAAGATGGAGCAATCATCGCTGAACTTGAGCCATACGGCCTGCCGAAGAAGGTTCTGATAAAAAGAAATGGAACTGCTTTATACATTACCCAAGATATTGCTCTAGCTAAAAAGAAGTTTGATGATTTTGATATTGACTATTCTATCTATGTGGTGGCTTCAGAACAAGAATTATACTTTAAACAGCTCTTCAAGATAATAGAGCTTCTTGGCATTGCTCCTATAGACAAACTCTATCATCTTTCTTATGGAATGTTCCTCCTTCAAGGAGGAAAGATGAAATCTCGAGAGGGAAATGTTGTTGATGCCGACTCCTTGATTGATGAGATTGAGCAGCTTGCATTCAAGGAAGTTGAGAAAAGATATCAGGATTTGGATGAGAAAGAAAAGAAGAAAAGGGCTGAGAGAATTGCATTGGCAGCTCTCAAGTTCTATATCCTCAAGGTTGATCCTAATCGGGACGTGGTTTTCAAGCCAAAGGAATCCATATCCTTTCAAGGTGAAACAGGTCCTTACCTTCTTTATACCTATGCAAGATTGAAAAGTATCTTGAGAAAATCAGGCGTGAAACCAATTCAGTTAAAGAAGGCACTTAATATCAAGCTAATATCATCTCAAGAGGAGAAACAGATTGCGTTAATGGCTGTTGAATTTCCTTCTATAGTTAAAGAAGCTGCACAGGGCTTCAAACCTAGCATTCTATGTCGTTTTCTTTTGGACTTTGCTCAGCTCATCAATTCCTATTACCATGAAAAGAGGGTTATTGGAGAGGACGAAGCGCTTATGAAAGCACGGCTGGCTCTTTTGTTGAGTTCTGCTGATTTGCTCAAAAAAGGGCTTGCTTTGCTGGGCATAGATGTTCTTGAAGAAATGTAAATGTAAGAATAATAAGAAAAAAATGGAGATAATTAAATCATCTCTCCAAGTTCAACATCGTCCTCTGTTAAAAGGTTGCTAGTTGTTTGTTCAATCTCCTTTTCTATATCATCTTCATTGATGTCTTCCTGTCCCTGCTCTTCTTTTGCATCAGTGTCAACCTTACATCCGCTTGTCACTACTAATCCCAATATAATAAGAGCCATTAACACATATCCCAGTTTCATTTTTTTCTACCTCTTTTGCCCATACCATGTGTTTCGTTATCGTTTAAATGTCCTCCTTTTGCTGGGAGATTGCTGAGCCTCTGCTGTATCTCTGCTCTTTTCTGCTGTAGCCTTTCTTGAATGTCGTTCATTCTCTGCCTAATTCTCTCTTTGACTTGTTCAGCTACGATACTTACCTTGGAATTCTCTTCTCTCATCCTTGCCATTATCTCTTGTCTTTTCTCTTGATTTGCTTTCGACATTATCCCTTTAAGAATCCCTTTGAATTCCTGGGGGCTCATTGTGCCATTCCTTATCTTAGCCATAACCTCTGTGTTATTAACGCCTATTCTGTTCATAACTCTTTCCATAACCCTTAGATTATATCTATTCTTAATCTCCTGCAATTGCTCTTTATGTTCTTGAATCATTTCTCTAATTCTTTCCTGGGCTCTTTTTCTAATCTCATCTTGGAACTCTGGTTTAACCATGTCTCGCGCTGCTTCCCTGAATACTTTAACCAGATACCTTGCTTGAGCTTTAAGCTCCACGAATTCTGCCGCTAATTCAGTCTCGTTAAGTCCCTTATTAAAGTCATAATTCTGAACCTCTTCCAAAAGCTCCTTAATCTCATCAAGCGTAGTCTCCAATTCTCCTATATTAGCACTCTCATTGTATTCAAGTATTTTTTCTATCACCATTTCTCCAGAAGCAATACTCCGTTCAATCGCTTTTTCAAGCTGAAGCATCCTTACCTCAGCTCCTAAAGGATTCTGGAATATCTCTGTCTGCTCAATATCTTCCTCTTCAATCTCCTGAGCTAGCCCTATTCCGCTGAAAAGGGCAAATACCAAAAAGATTCCTAGTATTTTGATTCCTTTCATAGCAATCACCTGTGTGTATGAAGGATGGAACAACATATATATTTTAGCCGGAACAACCCGGAACAGTCAGGAATTACTTCTTAAGCATGATTATATTGGTCATTCCGTTGTCTATCTTTTTTATCAAGTCTTTTCTTACCAAGGCCTCAATATTCCTTGATAGAGAGGATTTTGGAAGTCCAGTTATCTGTTGTAGTTCCTTCTGAGTAATCTCTCCTCTTTTCCTTATAATAGAATATATCTCTTTCTGCCTCTCAAGCAGAGGGATAGCGTGGACAGGACCTTTCCTTTTGTTCTTTTTATTTTTTATTAGAAACAAGAATAGACCAATAGCAATTGCTGGAATTATTATAATCCAAAGAAAAGCATAATTCGAGGAATAGCTGTTAAATGAATACTGTATTATTATCTCCAGTGGTTGCTCTTGTGCTGTGCCAATAATAACAATCTCGTTAGGTCTATGCTCTATTCTGCCCATTCTTTGAAGCTTAAGATAGTTGATATCAGTATTCTTGGGCAGATGGATTCTATACAGCAATGCTGAAAACCTCCTTTCAGTAGATATATTGAGAATCCAATACTTGCCCTCTTTAGATGTGTATTCAGGTGAATCCTTTGTTTTTAGTGAAGGATAATTTGTTTCCCCTTCTATGGTAACCAGTCCCCTCTCATCGACTCTTATATCAATATCGCCGTAAAAGGTTTCTGCCACGGCAGTATTGCTCAATGCGATTAGCATTAGGATTAAAAAGCATAGCCTTTTCATTCTTCTTCTCCTTTGAATTGTATTTTGGGAATATGAAGCCCTTATTTCCTTCTTTCTGGTATTCATAATGGGTGTCAATACCTATTCCCCATATAGGATTTGAGAGATTCCGCTTTCGCATACAGGGCATTTAAGTTTCCCTTTATCTCTCATAGCATCAGCATTAGAGTTCATTATTAATAAGCCTTTCTTATATCTTAGATAGTTTTTTATATCCTGCTTGATTATTTCTTCCCATGGAAAGGAAAAGAGGAGTCCCTTTCATTATTGCGGTATCTTTCTTGGTTTCTTTGATAGCTATACGCCTGCTCGTGCTTTTAGCTGGTTCGGCTCATTCTGAGTTTGCCGATGCTACTAAGGCTGGGATATTGCCAGGCAAGGATTTTTACATTGGCAGCAATATTATACTTTTTGGTTTTCATATTCATCATTTCTATTTTGGAATAATCTTGCTGATTCTTTCAGGCGGGTTGGCAATTGTGGAAAGACCTTATATTAAAAACAGGTCTTTAGGGATAATATATGGTGTCGGTCTTGGTCTCTTCTTAGATGAAATTGGCTTATTACTTACGTGGGGAGATTACTTTAGCGGTCTTACCTATATTATAACCTTATTTGTTCTTGGGATAATGTTCAATATCATCTTCTTTCCGGAGTTCTGGAGGAGTGTCAAGGACCACATAAGAAGCCATAAAGGGCCTTTAAGCTCCAGCTTCTATAGCCCTCATAATCCTTTGGTTAAGATGGTTGATAGATTAAGCCAGAAGCTATTTAGGCCAGAAAAAATTAGTTCTATCTTATCAGGACTGGTTTATTTAAGCATAGCTCTTCTAGTACTTATCCTGCCCAGTTTCGTTCAATACATAATGGGGGGAGGCTTTATTATCCAAGGCATGCTTACCCTGTCTAGATTAGTATCTCAGAAGGAGGCTGAAAAATGAAACTGCATGAGAAAGCGAGTTTGGCGTTTGTAGGGCTTGTTTATGTGATAATGGGAATACTTATACTCAGATTCCCCAAATTCTTATATTACTGGGTTGCTGGTGTTTTTATCTTCCATGGCGTAATCTCTTTACTCAGATTCTCCGCAAAATAAGGAAACTTTTAAAAACCCTGCCTTATCTCTATTACATAATCAGAAGAGTTACTACTTCTGCGTTTACTTGAAAGGGGGTGAAAACATGAAAGGCAATGTGAAATTTTTTGACGAGATGAAGGGATTTGGCTTCATTGTTGGCGAAGATGGCAAAGACTATTTTGTTCATTTGACTGGCTTGAATCCAGGCGTTTCATTGAATGATAATGATGCTGTTGAGTTCGACATTGAGCAAGGAGACCGAGGTCTCAAGGCTGTCAATGTAAGTAAAGAATAGAATTCTACTTATGCGAAAAAACGAAGTACATTTTTTCTTTGGAGTCTAATCTGCAGAATCCAAATCTTTGGAACTGCACGATGTCTCCTTCTTTTAATTCTTTTATGTGATGCTCTGCTATACCTTCTATTTTATTTCCGTCATCCATTAATACGCTTATATTAATGTTATCTTTTGATTTTGGCAACCAATGCATTATTAATGAGCCCTTGGGAAATTCTTTATAGCTGAGGGAATGAAATACGAGCTTATCCTTCTCTTTCTTAAAGTTAAGGCAATCCATCAGCCTGTATATCTTCCCATCCTTAAACTGCTTATAATCCTCTTCTTCAATGATGAATTCCGAGCCTACTTTGAATTTCCTCTTTCCCAAATCCTTTGAAGGATGCTTGTTCAACTCTATTGTTCTTTCCTCTGCCCCTTCAATAGTTATCTCTTTGGGTTGTTTTATAAAGAAGTATCTTGGGCTTTTACCATCCAGAATCTTCCGGTTTATAGAATTTACCAGGCTTTTGTCAAGGTTTGTAGGTGTCTTTGAAAGCCCTACCTGTTTTGCAAGCTCCCAAAATGTTTCTTTAACTATGCCCCTTCTTTTTAATGCTTTCAATGTTACTAATTGAGGATCATCCCATCCGCTAACCTTGCCTTGCTCTATCATCTCTCTTATTTCTCTTCCTTGGGAGATTGCTCCTGTTATATTGAATCTGCCGTATTGAACTATTGTTTGTTTTTTGAGGTTTAGTAAGTCTTTTATGTAATTCTGAAGCTCAACCCTCATATTACCGAATTCATTGCTTCTTAATATGTGCGTAATGCCTGTTATTGAATCCTCAATAGAATTCTCAAAGTCGTACATAGGCCATACCTTGAACTTGTTTTTTTGTTTATAATGGGGATGCTCTATTATTCGGAATATTATAGGGTCGCGCATCACAAAATTGTTGGATTCCATATCACCTTTAAGCCTTAATGTACATTCCCCTTCTTTATATTTCCCTTGGAGCATATCATTCCATTCCTTTAGACTGCTCTTCTCTCTGCATTTGCAGGCCTTGCCCTCATTCCTGAACTTCCTTACCTTTTCCTTATCGCAGAAGCATACATAGGCTTTTTCTTGTTTTATCAATTGCTCAGCATAATCATAGAATATATGCATGTCGTCTGAAGCAAAGATTGTCTTGTCAGGCTTGATTCCAATATATTTCAGGCCGTCCATTATTGCTTCAACATATTCATGGGATGCCTTCAATGGATTTGTGTCCTCAAACCTTAGGATGGCCTTGCCCTCATACTTTTTTGCATATATGTAGTTTAATAGGAATGAGAGAGCATGACCAATATGAGGATATTTGGAGGGTTCTGGTGGAATCCTTGTCACCACTTTGCCTTTTTCAGCGTTGGGCAGCTCAGGCATACCCTTCTCTTGCTTCTCAAATATAGCCTCATAGCGCTCTTTATCCAGATTCTTGAGCTCCTCATGCTGTTCCTGCTCTTTAAGCTCATTAACCTCTTTGATTACCTTGTTTAAAACGGGCTGAATATCCTTAAGCATATCCTTAACAGATGAATCCATGGCGATAAGCTTGCCAATTATAGCGCCCTTGTTAGCCCTGCCATCATGCTTTATGGCATTCTGCAACGCGAGTATATATGCCTGTTTCTCAATATCTTTCTTTTCCATATTTTTCCCTCTCTTAACATTGCATTCAGAAATCCCTTTTAAATATAAGTTTTTGGTTTTTATGTTGCTTATTGATATCCCTTTCACCCTAAAAAGGCTTCAATACTTCTGAGTAAACCCATTTTTACCTCTTA
>CAZOKS010000025.1:0-14900 GCA_964580745.1 uncultured Methanosarcinales archaeon
TCATTGAACTCCAATCGCAATGGATAATCATTACCAAGCTTGAGCTCGCACTTGTCAGCGATTTTGGCTGCAGCCATCATCTTCTTAAGGTATTCGATAGAATACTTGGATTTCAGTTTTTCTACACTCTCATTTAAAACAATAGATACATTCTCGCCAGAAGGAACCTCTATCTCAGATTGTGAAAGGTCCCCTTCTGCCTTAACAGTTAATTTATCCTTCTCAACTTCAAAACTAAGTGAATCAGACACAATATCTGCATCATCTATTGCGTTTGCCAATATCCTTGAATCAAGCTTTAGTTTTGCTTGAAACTTCAACTCAGGAATCTTCTGCTCCTCCTGGTCCACATCAATAATAGGCAAAAAGAATTTTCTTTTTGATGTGCCGGAAAACATAATTCTGAGCTTGCCCTTGCCCACCATAGACAACGAAACCATGTCTGAAGGGTTCGCCCTTCTCAGAATCTGCTTTAGATTAGACAGGTTTATGCCTAATTCCATCGGCTCTTCTACTTTATATTCCACAAAAGTGCTTGAGAACAGCTTAAAGAGAATCATAGAAACATTGGCAGGGTCCATTGCCACAAGCTCAATGCCCTCATTGTCAATCTTAAAAGTGGCCTCGCTGACTAATTCTGAAATTATGGAAATTGTATCCTTCAAATACTTTGGTTCTGCTAATGTTAGCTTCATCATTACCCCTCCTTCTCCTTTTGATTAGATTAAAAGCATATATTTAAATTTATCTGATATCAAACAGCAATCCTCTGCCTTTTATACCAATATTCGGTCTCCTTCCTTCGCCAAAATTGGATTTGCCAACCCTTCCTCTTCTACAAACTCCAAAAAGGCCTCAGCTCTTTCTTTATCTGAATGAGCTGGAATCACAACATCCGGTTTTAAAAGATTGATTAAGGTCCTGTGGTCCTCCCTTGAAGCATGCCCCGAAACATGAACATCCGAAAAAATTCTTACTCCCTTATGTGCCAAAGAGGATTCCAAGCTCGCTCTCCTTACCCCATTATCCCCTCCAGGAATCACTATGCAAGAGAATACCACCACATCCCCCCTTTTAAACGGAAACAATCCTTCATTCATTCTGGACAGAACCGCCTTCTTCTCAGCTTGATGCCCTGTAACAACAGCCAAATACTTATCAGGATCCTTCCTTACCTTCTTCAGCCATCTCTCCACTTCATTATAATAGGAAACAATCTTATATTCTTTCGGCAGAACATAAACCTTTGAGTTAGCAGCAGCCCCCAGATACTTCCTAAAACTCCTTCCGAAAAACACGGCTTTCCTATTAAGCTTCTTAGAGAACTCGCATATAGACTTTATTCGAGCAATATGCGATGAAAAAGTAGTGAGAATCAAAGCATTATCCTTCTTAATAGACTCATCAAACAGAATATCCCTCAACATATCCCTGGCAACCTTCTCAGAAGGGGTTTTGCCTAACGTTTTGCTATAAAGAGTATCCATGATTAAGAGCCTGACGGGCCCTAGCCTGGAAATCGCCTTCTTGTTGGGTCTTTTACCTAATTGAGGAGTTTTGTCAAATTTGAAATCGTTGGCATAAGCCACCTTGCCTTCAGGTGTTTCTATTATAACCATCACCGTCTGAGGAGTAGAATGAGTCATCGGCACAAGCCTAATCTTAAGATTTTTTGAAATATTATGAACAGTACTAGTCCTTAAAACCTTCGGTGAAGCATGAAGTTTTATCCCTTCTTCCTTGCAGATGCGGTTTAAAACCTCGCAAGAAAAACTGGTGCCTAAAATTTTTGCCTTTGGGAAAAAGTTTGCTATGTAAGGAATCGCACCCAAATGGTCCAAATGAGCATGAGTAGGTATTATCGCTTTGACTTGATGCGCAATCTTCTTGACATACCTGAAATCAGGGATAGCCCCGGCCTCTAGAAGCTGCTTATAATCAATGTTCTCTATATCCTCATCCTCAGTAAAAGAGATATAATTAGGCATATGAAGTCCCATATCCACAATCACAGCCTCATCCTTGTACTTGATGAGAGTCATGTTCCTTCCAATCTCCAAAAATCCACCAATTGTATACACTTCAATCATTTTTGACCATCTAATGTGAAAAAATTGAACTTTTAAAACCTTTTGAAAATCCATTAAAAGAGAAAATTTAAAAAACAAACCCAAAATATCTCACTTTATGAAACATAAGCTATCCATTACAGTAGTATTGTGCCTTATATTCTTACTTTCTCAGCAATTTGGCATCTTTACTATCTCCCATACAACAGAGATTATAAGGATTAATCAGACAATCGAGGTTGAAAGTAAGGAATCTACCATTGTTCCAAAACCAGAGGTAAAGGATTTCTCCTTGTTAATTTCAATCGTTATTGGAATTCTTATTGGAACAGGTTTAATCCTATTGTTAAAGAAACTCAGGAAACCCTTGATTTGGAAGGTTTGGTATGGGTTTGCCGTTTTCTTTTGCGTAGGAACAACCCTTTCCGCCTTCACTAATGAGACAATTGCAATGATTCTTGCTGCAATTGCCGTAGCGATTAAACTAACTGGCAAATTGCCTTTATTATCCAACCTATTAGAAATCTTAGTTTATACAGGAATAGCCCTTATATTCGGTCCATTGCTTTCACCCCTTTGGGCATTAGCTCTCCTAGCAATAATCGCCATTTACGATTACATTGCAGTATTCAAAATAAAGCATATGATTACAATCGCAGAGTTTCAGAAAGACTCTGGAGCCTTCGCAGGGGTTAGGATTGATTATAGGATATATAAAGAGAAAAATCTAAGTAAGGTACCAAAAAAAGAACTAAAGAACTCAGCCCCAGCCCCTAATAACGCCAAAAAGACCTTAAAATCCGCCATTCTTGGAGGAGGAGACATTGCCTTCCCTTTAATATTCAACATGTCTTTTTTTCAATGGACCATAATCTCAACAGCCTCTAAATCGCTAGGTTTTATTGCTTCAAGCTGGGTAGCCCTCTTCCAAACAATCTCATTATTCCTGCTTTTCATATTAGCAAAGAAAGACAAATACTACCCTGCAATCCCTTTCCTGACTGCGGGAACTTTGATAGGTGCATTCACAGCAATCATATTCTTTATATAGTCTGGGAAAACCCTAAAAAGGTGAAAACAAAAAGTTATTTAAATCTGATAGAATTGGCGATAAAATATGGTCGAAGGAGAAGAAAAAAAGGATAAGAAAGAACTGATATCTTCCAGAGAAATAGAAGAAGAAATGAAATCTTCCTACATAGACTACGCAATGTCAGTTATTGTTGGAAGAGCCATTCCAGATGTTAGAGATGGCCTGAAACCAGTCCATAGGAGAATCCTATATTCTATGCATGAATTAGGGGTTTTCCATAACAAACCCTACAAGAAATGTGCAAGGATAGTAGGGGATTGTATGGGAAAATATCACCCTCACGGAGATGCCGCAATATACGACTCTTTAGTCAGAATGGCTCAACCCTTTTCCTTAAGGTATCCTTTGGTTGATGGGCATGGCAATTTCGGAAGCATTGACGGGGATGCCGCTGCAGCCATGAGGTATACTGAAGCCAGGATGTCCAGATTGGCTGAGGAGATGCTCTCTGATATCGATAAAGAAACAGTTGATTTTGTTGACAACTTTGATGGCTCCCTTAAAGAACCCACAGTGCTGCCTTCAAAATTTCCTTCACTCTTGGTAAATGGAGCATCAGGCATTGCTGTGGGGATGGCAACCAATATCCCAACCCATAACCTAAAAGAAACCTGTGAAGCAGTTATAGCCCTGATTGATAATCCTGAACTGCCTTTTGAAGAATTGATAAAAATAATGCCTGGACCTGATTTCCCAACCGGAGGAGAGATAATAGGAAAGAATGGCATCGTTAAAGCAATGAAAACAGGGAGAGGAAGCATAGTTATTAGAGGAAAACACAAAATAGAAGAAACTGAGAAATACAAACGATTTGTTATAACAGAAATCCCTCCTTATGTAAACAAGGCCGCAATGGTTGAAGGGATAGCAGAAGCAGTCAAGAACAAAACAATTGATGGCATAAGAGATATAAGGGACGAATCAAACAAACAAGGCATTAGGGTTGTGCTTGAGCTCAAAAAATCAGCCAACATCAAGGTTTTAGAGAACCAACTCTACAAGCATTCTAATTATCAAACAAGTTTTGGGGTAAATAATGTTGCGTTATTGGGCAACAAACCCCAAACCCTCAGCACAAGAGATATGCTTCAGGCCTTCATAAGACATAGAGAAGAGGTAATTGAAAGAAGAACAAGATATGACTTAAACAAGGCCAAGGAGAGAGAACATATTCTTCAAGGATTATTGATTGCTTTAGAAAACCTTGACGAGACGATTAAAACAATCAGAGCATCCGATGACGCAGAACAAGCAAAGAAAGCCTTGACTGCAAAATTCCCTTTATCTGATACTCAAGCAGAAGCAATCCTCAGGATGCGCCTACAAAGACTCACAGGGCTGGAAAGGGAAAAGCTCCAGCAAGAGCACAAAGAGATTCTTGAGAAAATTAAGGAATATGAGAGAATTCTATCAGACAGGCAAAATATTCTTGAGATAATCAAAGAGGAACAAAGAGAGATGATTGATAAGTATGGGGATGAAAGAAGAACAGAAATCAATGAAGGAGAAGAAAACTGGGATATTGATTATGAAGATTTAATGAAAGAAGAAGACATCGTGGTCGTTCTAACCAATAAAGGATACATAAAAAGGATGTCCATTGACGAATATAGAATTCAAAAGAGGGGAGGGCGAGGAATAACCGCAGCCAACACAACAGACAGTGATTATGTTAAACAGGTCCTTTATACTACAACCCACAGCTATCTTTTAATCTTCACTGATAAAGGAAAGGTCTACTGGTTGAAAGGATATAGGGTTCCAGATGCTAAAAGATATTCAAAAGGCACTCCTCTTATAAACATAATCAGATTGGAAAAAGACGAAAGAATCAGTGCAATTATGCCTGTAAAGGAGATTGAGCAGGAAGGTTATCTCTTAATGGCCACAAAACAAGGCTATGTAAAGAAAACCAGGATTAGCCACTTCTCCAACCCTCGAAAAGGAGGAATCATCGCTTTAACACTCTCGGAAGGAGACAACCTTATAAATGTGGTTAAAACAGACGGAGCTCAAAACGTCATGCTATTCACTAAGAAAGGATACGCCATTCGCTTCCACGAGAAAAAGATAAAGCCAACAGGCAGAACTTCAAGAGGAGTTATTGGAATAAGACTCAGAGAAGGAGATGAAGCAATATCCCTTGTATCTTGCCTGCCTGATGAAAAAATATTTACCATAAGCGAGAAAGGATACGGAAAAAGAACAGCTATAGAAAAATATCGACAAACCAACAGGGGCGGCAAAGGTATAATCAACATGCGAATCAATGAAAAGACTGGCCAAGTAGCATATGTTATTCCTGTAAAAGAAACAGATGAGCTCTTAATAATCACAAAAAAAGGCATCGCTATAAGAACACAGACAAAGGAGATTTCTGAGATAGGAAGAAACACAATAGGGGTAAGAACTATTCGGCTTGAAGAAGATGATAAAGTAATGGCCTGCACAAGAATAGACGGTCAGGATTCTCCTGAAAAAGACGCTGAGGACGACACCCCGGCAACCGAAAACCCCAACGAACCCTTTTCTGAGGAAGAAAAATGAGCAAAGAATTCATTGCCACCACGCTAAAAGGCGCTGAACCCTTTCTCAAGGAAGAACTTTCTTCTTATAACATAGAGAGCACACAAGAATCAAGATTCTGCAGGTTTGAAGCAGACAAGAAAAGAATGCTCGAATTCTCTTACTTCAGCCAAATAGCAGAAAGGATATGTTTTATAGAGGGAGATAGCAGCATAAACAATATAGAATTGCCTTCAACACTCAAAGAAGAAAGATTCCATCCCATTATCATCGCAGATGAAGAAAAAAAAGAAGCAATAAGAGAACAGCTCGAGCAAAAAAGAGCAGTAAGATACAATTCAGACACAATTGTATTGGCTATTCAAAGTTCTGAAGATAAATTGCTATGGGCCAGAGATTTATTCTCAACAGACTTCTCAAAAAGGGACTATAAGGTATTCATCACACCAAGAACCCTACATCCAATTATAGGGGCTGCAATGGCTCAAATGAGCCAGCTCAAGCCAGATGTCCGCATCTTTGATCCCTTCTGCAATGATGGGACAATCGTTATTGAGATTGCCCTGTTCATGCTCCATAGATCGCCGAACTACTACAGAAAACACATTTTTCAAAACGAATTCTTTGATTTTGATGTGAAGGAATTCCTAAGCAAACTAGACAAAAAAGAAAAGGACTTGAAGCTTAAGCTTATTGCCTCAGACATAAACAGTTCAAGCCTTGCATACACCCGAAAAAACGCCAAAATCGCAGGAGTCCATAAGAAAATCCAATTCTCAAGGAAAGAACTTGAATGGATTGATAGTGAATTCTATAAAGAGCCCATCCACCGAATAGTAAGCTTTGCGAAGCCATACTCCAAGAGACTAAAGGATTTCTATCATCGCCTCAAAGAATGCCTTGACAAGGAAAGTTTCCTTTTATATGCGATCGACAAGGAGCTTGACCACCCCTTTGAAGATGAGGGATTTTCCACACAGCCCAAAAATACCTTCTGGCAGGGTAAAAAGAAGATTCAGCTTGTCAAAATCAAGCCATAACAGCCCTCTTGCGGATATTCAGTGGGCTTTCTTTCCTTTTGTAATAAAATAAGATTCCGCCCATAATAGCAAACAAGCCCGGAATAATAAACTTGTAAATCTTACCATCCTCATCATTATCTGAAGAAACATAAACAGCAGCGCCCTGAACCGCCGGTTTTTTATCATGACTGAGCAATATGTTTTCAGCCTTGACAAGCTTGCTGAAAGCAGAAGAATCATTATTACTCAACAAGAGATTCTCCCTCATCTCTCCTCCTTTATCATTCAGACTAGCTTCGCCATCAGAGTTCTCAGAATCCACATCATCCTTCAGTTCAAAGGAATAATTAAAGCGATAGATATCCAAAAGATGAGTAGCATTAACAACTCCAAGATAAAGATACCCATGTCTTTTAGAAAGATTAACCTCAAAGGTGTTCTTTCCATCCTCTGGCTTTATTACCCTTTCTGCCAAGAAAATAAGAGGGTTACCCTCTGTATTATCCAAAGTAAGCTTAGCATAGAAATTAATACCTGGCTCAAAAAACTTCTTTCTCGTATAAAAAGACTCAATAATCTCAGAACCATTAAGAGGGAGCACAGGGCTTGTTTCTAACAATTCTTCATCGCATAAAGCATCTTTCTTCTCTTTTGAAGAATCCAAATCAAGCCCTAAAAGCTCCTCAATCGCTTCATAGCCCTTCAAACAAGCCTCTGGTTTTATCAAATACTTGGAAACAAGATCTCCCTCAAAAGGCTCTATCATCTTTGCTTTTATAGCATAAGCGCAACAATCCGTTTTAGGAGTAAATGATTTCTTGCCGAAATAGGAACTTGTTCTTTCATTTCTCAATATGTTTTCGCAGAAATCCTCAACCCAATAGATATATTCAAAATCACTCAAAGTGTAATCAGAACAATTGCCTCTAAAGATTCTTATATAATACTCAACAGGACCCTCATCAACAAGCTCTGGCGCCTTGATATACAAAAAATCCTCCTGACATTCAACCTCATTTTCATTCCCAGTTGCTTGGTCTTCCTCATTTGTCTCATCTTCATCATCTTCTGTCTCAGTTTGATTCTCAAAAGTATCTTGAGTTGAATTGGCATCAGAATTATTCTCAGACAGATTGGTTTCTGTGTTATTTATCTCTAAATCAGTAGTATCGTTTATTAAAGATGAATTAGCAGAGTCTGTGGTTTGGTTAAGCGAACCTTCTGTCTGTGAATTGGATTGATTTATATTAGTTAAATTGGTCTGATTAACATTATCAAGGGTTTCATTATCAGTTGAATTTGTGGAAGTTGAGTTGTCTTCAAGAGAATTGCTAAGCTCTAAAGACTGATTGGTTTCATTGATAATTGTAGTGTTAGTTGAGGGGGCTGGCTGGGTTGAGGTAGTTAAGTTGGTTGAATTAGTTGAATAGGAGGAATTATTTGAGTTAGTAGAATTAGCAAAGTTGATAATTGGATTGTTTGTCTCATTGCTTAAGGCCTCTTCTTCCAAAACCAAACCATCACATATGCCTGGGCTGCCACCGTATAACTGGCCAGAAGAAAGATTAGCGTATCTAACAGCGGCATAACCTTCTCCTGATTTAACAGGATAATCAAATGAATCTATCATAATAGGATTGCCTGATTGTGAATCAAGCCATAAGGAAATATTCTTCCCTGAATTAACAAGGGAACCTGAGAAACAGCATAAAACATTATTCTCAGCTGGACTGATGTTATTCAAGTCGTAAAAATCAGCCTGGAAAGAACAACTCCTTGGAAGCAAGATAGCAGAATACGCCTCTATCTCTTTATCAGGGAACTCAAAATCAACACCCTCAAGAAATAAATCATCTAGAGCAAAAGAAGAATTGCATCTATTGCATATTTCCAAATACTCTAATAGGCTGTCACTGCCTTCGGGATTATACATTACCTCGCTTATATAAAGGCAATCCAGTTTATTGGCTTGCAAACCCAATCCTCCGTTAGCCAGCCAAAAAATAAACGTAGCCAATATCAGGAGCAAAAAAAGCCCTTTACCTCTTAAAAAAAGCACAACAGACCACCTATGAGCAACAAAGAGAAGAGTTAAATAAAACAATAACTCACCAAAAAATGAAATATCTTGGGTCAAATAACTCAAAACCTGTAAAAATCACATTTATAAATCATTTTAACATCTCTAGCTACAACCGCAAGCTCAAAAAATTATTATAGAAGTAATAGAATAACAAGAAGAGGAAGAAAATGAAAAACAAAAAATCCAATGCATTGATTTCGAATAATCAGATTATCCTTCAGAGCTCTAATCAGGCAAGAGAACTTCTTAAAAAAGGATTTGGCACTATTGAACAAACATACATCAATCTCTCAACATATGAAACATTGTTTCTCCTAGAAAACAACAAGATTAATCTTTTCGACAAAGACAATAAAGAGATTGATAAGGAACAATTTCTTAAGAGAATGATAAGAAAGAATAAGAACTTCATTAGAAATTATATTGTTTTTGCAGATTTGAGGGATAAGAGGTATACAGTGAAAACAGGAGCAAAGTATGGTACAATATTCAGAGCCTATGAGAAAGGAGTGATGCCTGGAAAAGCTCATGCCAAATGGCTTGTTGTTCCCATTTCTGAAGATGAATACATTAAATGGCAGGATATATTGGGCAAGAACAGAATTGCCAACTCCACCAAAAAAAGAATGCTTTTGGCAATAGTAGATAACGACAAATCAGTAACCTATTTAGAGATTAAATGGGCAAAACCTTAAAATGGACTCCAAGGAAAAGATTATTCAGCATATAAAAAGAAACGGACCAAGCCAACCCACAAGAATCGCAAAAGAATTGGGGGTAGACTCTATTATAGCTTCTGCACTCTTAGCCAATCTTGTTTCCAAAAGCATACTAAAGGTATCCCACATGAAAGTAGGCGGTTCTCCTTTATATTACATCCCTGGCCAAGAAAAAGAGCTTCAGAATTTCTCAGACAGAATATCTGGCAAAGAGAAGGATGCTTACGAGCTAATAAAACAAGAGAAGATTCTAAAAAATGACGAACTTGAACCAGCAATTAGGGTTGCAATCTCGCATATAAAGGACTTTGCCAAGCCAATATCCATCATGCTCAAGAACAACCTGGAAATAAAACTCTGGAAATGGTATCTTTTAGATAATGAAGAAGCAACACGAATAATTAGAGAGAAATACTTCAAGCAATCCCCGCAGGAAAAAAGCCAAGAGAAGCCCGTTGTAAAGAAGATAGAACAAAAAAGGGTAGAATCATTCCAAACCCAACCGCCAATAAAGACCAAAACAGAAGAAGCAAAAGAAGAACAGGATGCCCTAAAGAGAACTGAAGAAAAAGCAGATAAAAACTCAGAGAAGAAGAATGAAGAAGAGAAAGCTGACACTAAAGAGCCAAACAAGCCAGGTGAAGAACTTTTCAAAAAAGAAATTGAGCATCAGGCAGAAAACATCCCACCAAACATAAAAAAAGCAGCAGAGGAACGAAAACTCATCATTGAAAGATATGAAAAAGGCAAAGGAAAGGATGCTGAGCTGACAGCGCACTTTGAAGGATTTAAAAAACATAAGGTTTTCGCATTCATAACTCAAAAGAAAAGAATAAACGAGAAAGATATTGCTATGGCATATCTTAAAGCACAACTTAAACGCCTTCCTTTGATAATTATGCATAAAGGGGACTTTGTTAAGAGTGCAGAAGAACTTCTCAAAGAGATGAACATAGAAACCATAAGAATCTAAAATGGGAACAGCTATAAGGCCAATACTAAAAATAGAAACTATCAAACTTTCTGATTTAAAAGGCAGAACAATAGCTGTTGATGCCTTTAACTGGCTCTACCAATTCCTGGCATCAGTAAGACAATATGATGGGACTCCTTTAATGGACTCTAAAGGCAGGATAACCAGCCATCTTTCAGGACTGTTTAACCGCTCCCTTTTCCTTATAAGAAATAAGATTCAACCAATCTTTGTTTTCGATGGAAAGGCGCCTGAGTTAAAACAAAAGGAGCAGGATATCAGAGCAGAGAGGAAGCTCAGAGCCAAGATGAAGCTCAAGGAAGCAATCGACAGGCACGACCTTGAAGCAATGAAAAAGTATTCAGCCCAAACATCTAAACTAACAAAGGAGATGATAGAGGATTCAAAAAAGCTTTTGGAGGGTTTAGGAATTGAATGGATTCAGGCGCCTTCTGAAGGAGAAGCCCAAGTAGCGCATCTGGTAAAGAAAGGCGATGCATATTGCGCAGCCAGTCAGGACTTTGACTGCCTGATATTTGGAGCCCCCAGAATAGTAAGAAACCTCAATTCTACCAAAAAAAGAAAGAAGAGCAATTCTTATTCATATGAAAAACAACCTTATGAACTCATAAAACTCTCTGATAATCTCAATCATCTTGGGATTGACCAAGACCAGCTTATAGTCCTTTCCATGCTTGTAGGAAATGACTTCTTTCCTTCAGGAATTAAAGGAATCGGTCCAAAGAAAGGCCTTGACTTGGTAAAGAAACACAAGAACAACTTTGAGGAACTCTTTAAGGAAGTGAAGTGGGAAGAAAATACTGAGATAGAATGGCAAAAGGTGTTTAAGCTCATCAAAGAAATGCCTATAACAGATGAATATTCCCTTCAAGGCAAAAAGAGCAATCTTGCCTTAGTAAAGAAAATCCTTGTAGAAGACCATGATTTCTCAGAAGAAAGGGTTCAATCAGCCTTAGATAAACTTAAATCCTACTGGGAAAAGCAGAAACAAAAAAGCCTCTCAAAATGGTTCTGAACTCCTTGATTAACAAAGAGAAGGGATTATTGGTTTGGATTCTTATAATATCTCTTATATCGGCAATAATCTTTGAAGCATCTATCAAAATAATCTCCATCCCAATCACATTGCTAAACTCCTATCTGATTTTCTTATTGTCCAGAAGAGGGAAGAACAGAATATGGAATCAGACCTGGCTGCCTTTGTTTGTTTTTCTCATAATGCTGCCCAATCTCTTCTCCTCTTTCCCAATACTGCTTCTTTTTGGAATTTTAGCATCACTTTCCTTAATTATAGGAATATTCAAGAAAAAGAGGGGAGATAACAGCGTAATTTACTCAATAACTGCTGCTTTCATCGTATATCTTCTTTACCTTCTTCTAACCATTATAAATCCAATCCTGATAATTATGCTTCATGCCTTTTTCTTTATACTCATTGTGATAATAAAAGAGAAAAATATTGCAATATTTGAGCTTAAAGGCCTGATGCAAACAAAAAAGATTATTAAATCAACGCTAATCTTCCTTTTGCTAGCATTGATATTAACTATGGGGAAGCTTTGGCCTTTGTGGTTTTGTTTCCTTATTTCCCTCACAATATTTATAAGCAGTATAATGCACAACAAGATATCAAAGAAAAGAATATGGAGAAAAACAAAGAAAATGCTGGGAATAAAAGTTAAGATAGAAAAAGCTCAAGAGACGATTGAGAAGTTAAAAAGGTTGGAGCTACTCTCCAACAAAGCCAAGGTAGAAAAAGTAGGCAAAAACGCTCTAATTCCATTAAAAAAGGCACCTGCTAAAAAAATAAATATATTGAAAGAGAAATTCAACATAATTGAACACAACTTCTCCCTGAAAAAAGAAGAAAAAAGCTTTAGCGAGCTTGCAAAAGAGATTGTTCCGGAAAGGCTTCATCCAAAGTTAAAAACAGCATTCGACATTGTTGGGGATATAGGAATATTAGAGATTGATAAAGAGCTAAGGGAGTATGAAACGGAGCTGGGAAAAGCCCTTTTGAAAAGCCAGAATAACCTAAAAACCGCTGTTAGAAAAGAAGGCTCGCATCAAACAGAGTTTAGAGTGCAGAAACACAAATTCTTAGCAGGAGAAAGAAAGACAACAACCCTTCACAAAGAGAACAATATCGCAGTAGAGCTTGACATTAATAAAATGTACTTCTCTCCAAGATTATCAACAGAAAGAAAAAGAATCTCTCTTCTTGTGAAGAAAGGAGAAGATGTATTGGTAATGTTTTCGGGAGCAGCCCCTTATGGTTGCGTGATTGCCAAGAACTCGCCAGCCAAACACATCACAGGGATTGAACTAAACCCACAAGCCCATAAATTCGGACAGAGAAACCTTAAAAGAAATAAAATCAAGAATGCAGATTTGATAAACGGAGATGTAAAGGAAGTCGCCAAAGGATTAGAAAGAGAATACGACAGAATAATCATGCCGCTGCCAAAGGGTGCAGAGAAATTTCTATCAGAAGCTTTAAAATGCGCGAAAAACAGATGCGCCATCCACCTTTACCAGTTTGTCTCTCTTGAAGAAACAAATAATCTCAAAAAAGACATACAAAAAAGGATTGAAAAAGAAGGATGGACAATCTTAAGCATCAAAATGGTAAGGTGCGGACAGCAAGCCCCAAATGTATATAGGATATGCTTTGATATAGATGTAGCCAAGAAATAGCGAAGAAGAACAAATCAACCACTTGATACCACAGATATTATCTCCAACTCATCTTTAGAGCTTGCCCTTTCATCCTCGCTAACAACCTTCCCGTTCTTCAAGACCACAACAGTTTCAGGATTCAAAGAGAGGGAATCAAGCAACCGGGAGATTTTGCCTTCAAAATCAATCTTCTTAACCTGGTCCTCTATTTTCACATTCATACAAGTAAGAAGCTAACATCAAATATAAATTGTTTTTGGAAAACTAAATAAGAAATACCAAAGCAATGATAAGCAGAAAAATCAACAAGCTAATCAAAGAAAACATTCTTATTACCACAACCATTTTTCTCTTTCTGGCATACTCCTCCCTTTCAAACAGGTCTATGTCAAGTCTTAATTCAGCCTCTACAATATGCTTGAGTTTGGCTGCAAACTCGGCTGAAGAAGGTGGGTAAACAAACTCCTTGCCATGACACTTCCTCACATTCATATCTATCAAATATGTCCGTCCTATGCCGTGCAAAGGATCCCTGTAATTAACAACATCAACTTGGTTAAAGAAACGCTTCAAACCCAGATAGCTGACGCCCTCCGAGATAAAGAAAAGAACAAAATTTGTTTTTGGAGAAGAAAGCTTTTTAGAGATGAGAGAAAAAGCAATCGCAATATTGTTAATATTCTTCTCATCAAACTCGCCCGTTCTTTTAAGAATTACATACCAATCTTTACCCTTATACTCCCTAAAACCAATGAAATCCCAATCCGTAATCTGATATAAAGGGGTCATAGTTTTGGTAACATCCTTCCAACCCTTATCTATAAGGGCAATAAGAAGATTGTTGAACAGGTATTCTACAGAAGCCAAATCCTCCACATTATACACGCCCAACTGTTTGAAACAAAGTTCAATCTCGTTCAAAGACGCCCCCTTCTTAGTTAGAACATCAATAATTTGCTTCTTGGTATACCCCAAATCAAGATATGCCTTGATATAATCAAGGATTTCACTTATTTTCATGATTGTCAGATTAGTTTATGGCAAAGTAATTTATAAATCTTTTTTAAAAGCAGAATCATCTGCATAGCTTTAAATCAGCGTATATGTAATAACCATCCTCTGATGTAGCTATTAAATACCTGCTGGCAAACCTACTGCCTTTGCATGTTCCTTTCTTCATTGGCAGTGTGCTTATCACATCTCCACTCTCTGTAGTTAAATCTACAGTGTAGTTATAGCCTGAATTGCCCAATACTTCTTTTAAAAGAGTATCGTTAATCAATTTAACAGCATAATCGCAATAAACCTCGCCATTATCGCATCTCTTTTGATGCTCATTCCCACATTGAGTAAGCATATATGGGATAGAAGAGTAATGACATTCTGCTACCTGAATACTAGCTTCTGAGATGACATTATCAATCAAAGACGCCAACCTGCTCTCCATTTCATAACTCTTTTTCTCTTGGGTATCGAAATTCGGAGAAATCATAAAGAAAACCACTAAGAATAGAATACCTATTATAACAATAAACACAACCCCTAACATCTCAAACTGGGATTTATTGAAGATAAGCCATCACCTCAATATAACCGAAACCCAATTCAGGATCTGCAGTATCGTTCTTAATTATAACAGGCAATCTAAAACTATACCTTATTGAATAATTAACATCAGGCAAGGTTGTATTTATAAAAGAAAATTCTGGCGCAGC